>JAPVSP010000212.1:0-2196 GCA_047519685.1 Chloroflexota bacterium | reverse complement strand
CGACGGTCGCGGTGGCGAACGGCTGGCCGCCCGCGACGAGCTCGGCGGCTCGGGCGAGGAACCCGCCCGGACCGAAGGACCCGCCTACAGCGCCACCCCCTTCTCCTTCAGGATCGCCCATACCTTCGGGGGGGTCATCGGGATGTCGACGTGCCGGACGCCGAGGTGCCACAGCGCATCGACGACCGCGTTGGCGATGGCCGGCGGCGCGCCGACCGTGGCCGACTCGCCGACGCCCTTCGCCCCGATGGGGTGATGGGGCGACGGGGTGATCGTCTTGTCCGTCTCCCAGGCCGGGGTCTCGAGGGCCGTCGGGACGAGGTAGTCGAGGAACGTGCCGGCCAGGTTGTTGCCGTTCTCGTCGTACGAGATCTCCTCGTAGAGCGCCGGGGCGAGGCCCATCGTGAGCCCGCCGTGGATCTGCCCGTCGACGATCATCGGGTTGATGATGTTGCCGCAATCGTCGACGGCGACGAAGCGTCGGACCTTCACCTGGCCGGTGCCCCGGTCGATGTCGACGACACAGATGTACGAGCCGAACGGGAACGTCAGGTTCGGCGGGTCGTAGTAGTCGACCGCCTCGAGGCCGGCCTCCATCCCGGCCGGATGGTTCGTATACGCCGCGAAGGCGATCTCCTGGATCGTCTTGAAGCGGTCGGGCGAGCCCTTCACCGTGAACCTGCCGTTCGTCCACTCGAGGTCCTCGGGGTTCGCCTCGAGCAGGTGGGCGGCGAGCAGGCGCGCCTTCTCCCGGACCTTCCGGGCGGCCATCGCCGTCGCGGCCCCGGCGACCGGCGTCGAGCGCGACGCGTACGTCCCGAGGCCGTACGGTGCGGTGTCCGTGTCGCCCTCCTCGATCGTGATGTCCGTGGCCGGGATGCCGAGCTCCTCGGCGATGATCTGGGCGAAGGTGGTCTCGTGGCCCTGGCCCTGCGACTGGACGCCGAGCCGGGCGATGACCGAGCCCGTCGGATGGACCCGGATCTCGCACGAGTCGAACATCTTGATCCCCAGGATGTCGAAGGTGTGCGACGGTCCGGCCCCGACGATCTCGGTGAAGCTGCTGATGCCGATGCCCATCAGCTCGCCCCGGGCCCGCTTCTCGGCCTGCTCGCGGCGGAGGTCCTCGTAGCCGATGATGTCCATCGCCTTGCGCAGGGCCGCCGGGTAGTTCCCCGAGTCGTACTCCCAGCCGGTCGCGCTGTGATAGGGGAACTGCTCGGGCTGGATGAAGTTCCTGAACCGGAGGTCGGCGGGATCCTGGCCCAGGTCGTGGGCCATGATGTCGACCATCCGCTCGATCGAATGGACCGCCTCGGTCACCCGGAACGAGCAGCGGTAGGCGACGCCGCCGGGCGGCTTGTTGGTGTAGACGCCGTCGACCTCGACGAACGCCTTCGGCAGGTCGTAGCTCCCGGTGATGACGTTGAACAGCCCGGCCGGGAAGCGGGACGGGTCGGCCGCGGCGTCCGAGTAGCCGTGGTCGGCGATCGTCCTGACCTCGAGCCCGACCAGCTTGCCGTCCTTGGTCGCCCCGAGCCTCGCGTGGACGTGATAGTCGCGGGCGAACGAGTCGGCCTGCAGGTTCTCCGAGCGATCCTCGATCCATTTCACCGGCCGGCCGGTCGTCAGCGTCGCGACGACGGCGAGGACGTAGCCCGGGTAGACGGGCACCTTCCCGCCGAACCCGCCGCCGATGTCGTGGGTCTTGATGCGGATCTTGTGCTCGGGGATCTTCGACACCAGGCTGAAGACGGTCCGGATCGCGTGCGGCGCCTGGGTCGTCATGTGGACGGTCAGGTGCTCCCGGACCGGGTCCCAGTCGGCGACGCAGCCGCAGGTCTCGATCGATGCGACGTGGATCCGTGGGATGTAGATGTCCTGCTCGACCACGTGGTCGGCGCCCGCCAGCGCGCTGGCGGCGCCCTCACGGTCGCCGGACTCCCAGTGCCAGATGCGGTTGTTCGCCTTGTCGGGACCGCGGTCCGGACGGAGGACCGGTGCGTCCGGCTCGAGCGCCTTGAATGGATCCACGACGACCGGCAGCGGCTCGTAGTCGACGTAGACGGCCTCGATCCCGTCGGCCGCGGCGTAGCGGCTGGTCGCCACGACCGCCGCCACCTCCTGGGCCTGGTACATGACCGTGTCGGTCGGCAGGACCATCTGCTTGTCGCCCGCGAGCGTCGGCATCCAGTG
>JAPVSP010000211.1:0-1857 GCA_047519685.1 Chloroflexota bacterium | reverse complement strand
TCTATCGCGTCTGCAAGCGGGGCGATCGGCGCTTCCGCCTGGACGACGTGATGAGCTTCCTCGCCAAGAACCGCTAGCGCCGTCTGCCCCGGCAGGGCCGAGGCGGACCAGGATCGACCCCGCGCCAACGCGCCCGCGACCCGGCGGGCGCCTCCTGCTGCCCCGAGGGGCTAGATGCCGGCGTCCTCGGGGTGGGTCGGGATGCTCCGCAGCGCGCGACGGACGATGGTGAGCGCCTCTTCGACCTCACCCTCGGTCACGTTGAGCGGCGCGATGAAGCGGACCACGTTGTGGTCCCGGCCGCACGAGAGCACGAGGAGGCCCTCGTCCGCGCACTTGCCGAGGAACGACTCGCACAGCGCGGCGTCCGGCTCGCGCGTCGCCGGGTCGCGGACCAGCTCCATGCCGATCATCAGCCCGGGTCCCCTGACGTCGCCGATCCGCTCGTCGTCGGCCATGATCGCCTTCAGGCCGGCCGTCAGCTGCTCGCCGCGCCGTGCGGCGTTCTCCACGAGCCCCTGGCGCCGGATGGTCTCGAGCACGGCGAGCGCGGCCGCGCACGAGACCGGGTTCCCGCCGAACGTCGTCCCGTGGGCGCCCCGCCCCCAGCGCTCCTGGAGCTCACGGCGGGTGACGATCGCCGAGAGCGGCAGGCCGTTGGAGATCGCCTTCGCGAGTGCGACCACGTCCGGGACGATGCCGGCGTGCTCGAAGCCGAACATGCAGCCGGTCCGCCCGAAGCCCGACTGGACCTCGTCGAGGATCAGCAGGATGTCGTGCTCGTCGCAGAAGGCTCGGAGGCCACGCAGGAACGCCGGCGGCGCGGGGATGTAGCCGCCCTCGCCCTGCACCGGCTCGATGACGACGGCCGCGATCGACTCGGCGGGCGTCGTCGTCGCGACATGCTCGCGGAGCTGACGCAGGCAGACCTCGACCGCTCGCCCCTCGTCGCCCTCGAAGTCGCGATAGGCAGCCGGGAACGGGGCGAGGTGGACGACGGGCAGGAGGGGCTCGTAGCCCTTCCGGTAGTTGATGCTCGAGCTCGTGACGGACGCCGCTCCGAGCGTTCGCCCGTGGAAGCCGCCCTTGAACGCGATGAAGCCGGGCCGTCCGGTCACCCGGCGGGCGAGCTTCAGCGCGCCCTCGATCGCCTCCGAGCCGGAGTTCGCGAAGAACACGGTGTCGAGCGGCTCGGGCATGACGTCGGCGATCGCAGCGGCGAGCCGGATCGTCGGCTCGACGTAGCCCATCGCGGCCATCGGCGCGATCAGTCGGTCCACCTGCTCGTGGATGGCGGCGGTGACCGCCGGATGGCGATGGCCCAGGACCGAGACGGCGATGCCGTTCGCGAAGTCGAGGTACGCCCGGCCGGCCGTGTCGTAGAGACGATGGCCCTCGCCGTGGCTCCAGCTGCGCTCGAAATACCGCCCGAGGACCGGCGACAGGTGTCGGCGGGCCAGATCGGCGAGATCAGGGGCGGCGGTCACGGTCCGGTCCATGGGGCACCCTCGGGCACGTCGCCGGCCGAGCCGACACGGGCGGCGGGCTCCGGCGGACCTGCGCCGAGTATAGGGGGCGACGCCCGCGCCCCGGACCGACCGCAGGTCCCCGGACGGTACGCCGGACGCGATCGGGGGGCGGCCGACTGGGCGTCGGCCTAGAATCCCTAGCCACGCCGCGCGGACCGGCCCGGAGCGTCGCCGGCCGCGGACGACAGGAGCCTGACCTCGTGATCGACTTCACGCTGACCGACGAGAACAAGCTGGTCCGCGACGCCGCCCGGGCGTTCGCCGAGACGGAGATCCTGCCGTACATCCGGGAATGGGACGCCAGGGGCGAGGTCCATCGCGAGGTCTT
>JAPVSP010000210.1:0-2796 GCA_047519685.1 Chloroflexota bacterium | reverse complement strand
GTCAGGTCGTGGATGACGTTCTTGACCGTGCGCTCGCTGAAGTACAGCCGGCGCCCGACCTCCGCCGTGTCGTGGCCGTCGGCGAGCAGCCGGAGGACCGCGACCTCCCGCTCGGTCAGCCCGCTGAAGGTCAGGCCGCGCGGCGAGAGCACCTGGCGCTGGAGCCGGCCGACCTGGTTGAGCAGGCGGCCCAGGAGGTCGGGCGGGAGGGTCCCCTCGCCGATCGCCGCCGCCCGGATCGCCTCGGCCAGCGTCGCGGACGTCGCCTGGGTCCGCCGGACGACGCCGGACATCCCGGCCTCGACCGCCGCCAGGAGGCCGCCGTCGTCGACCTGGCCGACGAGCAGGACGGGACGACGACCCGCCCCGCGCGCCGAGCGAACGAGCTGCAGCGCCCGCTCGTCGATCTCCTCGGTCACGACGAGGGCGACGACGATGCCGTCGGCCGGCGCCTCGCGGACGAGCAGGATGTCGGACTGCCCGCGCAGCCCGGCCTCGATGCCGGCGGCGGTGAGCGGGTCCGCGCCGAGGATGGTCACGACGAGCCGGGCGGGATGGCTGGACGACATGGATGGCGCCTCCCTTGCGCCCCGAGCTCCCGCGGTCCGTGCCGCCGGGGACGCGCGACGCAGCGCGCACTCTGCCCGGGGCCCGATTCCGTGCGCTTAACGGGCACTTAACGGCGCCTGCCCGGGCATCCGCAGCTCGGCCCCTCTGCCCGTTCGGGCAGCCAGAACAGTCCGGAGACGCCTTTCGGGGCGTCGTGCGGCCCCGTACACTCCGCGATCATGGGAGCCCTCGTCAGACTCGCCACCGATTCCGTCCAGGTCATCCCCGGCGCGACGGCGACGCTCGAGGTCACCGTCCGCAACACCGGGACCGTCGTCGACCAGTTCACGATCGACGTCCTCGGGGATGCCGCCCCATGGGCGGCGGCCGACCCGCCCACGCTCTCGCTCTTCCCGGCGGCGGAGGCGACGACGACCGTCCGCTTCTCTCCGCCACGCAGCGCCGCCATCCCCGCCGGGGCGGTCCCATTCGGCGTTCGAGCGAGCTCCCACGAGGATCCCGCGGGCTCCGCGGTCGAGGAGGGCACCGTCACCGTCGGCGCCTTCAGCGAGACGTTCGCCGAGCTGCTCCCCCGCACGTCCCGCGGCAGCCGGAGCGCCACCCACGAGGTCGCCGTCGACAACCGCGGCAACGAGCGGCTGAACGCGACGCTCGAGCCGAGCGATCCGGACCAGCTCCTCGCCTTCGACGTCCGACCCCCCGGCCTCGTCGTCGAGCCCGGGACCTCCCAGTTCGCCAAGGTCCGCGTCGCGCCGCGCCAGCGCTTCTGGCGCGGCACGCCGAAGACCCGTCCGTTCAGCCTGGCGGTCGCGACCCCTGACGCGCCGCCCCTGACGCTCGAAGGCACGATGCTCCAGGAGGCGCTCCTCCCGCGCTGGCTCATCCCGGCGCTCCTGGGGCTCCTGGCCCTGGTCGTCCTGGCCATCGTCCTCTGGCTGGCCGTCCTCCAGCCATCGATCAAGAGCGCGGCCACGCAGGCGCTGGTGGACGCCGGCATCACCCCCGCTGGCGGCGGAGGCGGCGGAGGCGGCGGAGGCGGCGGCGGTGGCTCGAGCCCGTCGCCCAGCAACGCCGTCGTCACCCCGCCCGCGAGCGTGGCGCCCGGCGCGAGCAGCAGCCCGGGTGGAGGGCTGAGCCTCGGCGGCAACCCCGTCGACGGCCGCCTCTCGGTGGATGGCACGAACCCGACCGGGGTCTCCCCGTCGCAAACGACCCTCTACGTCACGGATCTCGTGTTCGCGAACCCGAACGGACGGACCGGGACGATGGAGCTCAAGCGCGGCAGCCTCATCGTCATGAGCCTCCGCCTGGAGAACTTCCGCGATCTCGACTTCCATTTCGTCACGCCGATCGTGGTCAAGAGCGGCCAGCAGCTGACCGTCACGGCCGCCTGCTCCTCGTCCGGCACATGCGATCCGTCCGTCTACTACAGCGGGTTCACGAACCCCTGAGCCGCCGGCCGCGGGCGCTCCTCGCGGCCGGGCTGGCGGGACTCCTCCTCGTCGCGCTCGACGGGGGGTTCGCGCTCCAGCCGGCGTCGGCCGCCCGGGTCGATGGCGGCCCCGGCCCGCGGGCCGCGCTCGCCGCGCCCGGCGACGGTCTGGAGACGCCCGGCGAGACGGATCGCGTCTCGTTCGAGACGGATGGATCGCAGCTGACCGGGGCCTCCGGCTCGGGCGCGATCTCGCTCGACGGCCGCTACGTCGTCTTCCGGACCGCGCTGGCGAGCCCGAGCGGGACCGACCTCGGGCGGATCCTCCTCCGGGACCGCGTCGCCGGCACGACGACCGAGGTCGCCCGAGGCACGATCGGCGGCTCGCTCGCCGTGTTCGTGACGGCCGTCAGCCAGCCGGCCATCTCGGGCGACGGCCGGTGGGTCGCGTTCGTGGCCGGGAACCCGGACCCCGCCGCGACCACCCGCATCGTTCGCCTGTGGGACCGGACGACCGGCCAGCTCAGCTCGCCGCTCGTCCGGTTCACTGGCTGGGCGGACCAACCGGCGCTGTCCGGCGACGGGCGCTACCTCGCCTTCCGGACCAACGCCGTCCTCGATCCCGCCGACACCAACGGTTTCGCCGACGTCTACGTGCTCGATCGGCAGGCCGGCACCTACGACCGAGTCTCCACCGCGACCGGCGGCAAGGGCGGCTTCCGCGGTGACAGCGGCCAGCCGGCGATGTCGTCGGACGGCCGGTTCGTGGCGTTCTCGTCGAGCGCCATCGGGCT
>JAPVSP010000209.1:0-3124 GCA_047519685.1 Chloroflexota bacterium | reverse complement strand
GAGCTCGAGGAGCGGGCGATCGCCCGGCGCTACCGTGACGATCGGGAGCCGCTCGAGCGCGTGCCGGCGGTCCTCGACGGCCCGACCGTCCTGGCGCTGCGCGACCGCGTCCGCCGCCTGCACCTCGGCGACGAGGTCGAGGCCTACATCGTCGCGGTGTCGGCGGCCACCCGGGGCCACCCCCAGCTCTCGCTCGGCGCCAGCCCACGCGCCTCGGTCGCGCTCTACCGCTCCGCCCAGGCCTGGGCCTTCCTGGCCGGGCGGGACTTCGTGCTGCCCGACGACGTCAAGGCCGTCGCCCCGGCGGTCCTCCCGCACCGGCTCATGGTGGACCTCGACCAGGGGCTGCGCGGCGCCACGGCCGAGGCCGTGCTCGACGAGCTGCTCGCCAGCGTCCCGGTCCCGCCGGTGGTCCCGGCCCCGGACTGAGCCGCCACCTCGCGGCGGGGCGATCCCTCCCGATGACCGGACGAGGCCTCCTCGGCATCGCGCTCGCGCTGGTCGGCAGCGTCATCGGAAGCCCGCTCATCGTCCTGCTCGGGCTGGCGGGCGCCCTGTTCGAGGCGATCCGCTGGCTGTGGCGGCGGCAGGGCCTGACCGGCGTCGTCTACGAGCGACGCCTCGCCCGCGACCATGCCGTCGTCGGCGACGTCATCCCGCTCGACATCAGCGTCTGGAACCGGAAGCGGCTGCCGCTCGCCTGGCTGCGGGCGGAGGACGCGGCCACGCCGGGCTTCGCCATCCGCGAGCGCGAGCTGGTCGTGACCGAGGACTTCGGGCTCGCCCTGCCCAACGCCTGGACGCTCGCGCCGTTCGAGCGCGTCGTCCGCCACTACCACCTCCAGGCGAAGCGTCGAGGCGTCCACGTGCTCGGGCCGGTCCGGCTCTCGGTCGGCGACCTGTTCGCGGGCCGTGCGGCCGAGGAGGAACGCCCGGGGGTCCGCCGCTTCATCGTCCGACCGCGCACCGTGGCCGTCCACGGCTTCGTCCCGCGCGCCCGCTGGGGCGGCACGGAGCGCGCTCGGCGGGGCCTGGTCGAGCATCCCCTGAGCTACGCCGGCGTTCGCGACTACCAGCCCGGCGACCCACTGCGCCGGCTCCACCATCGCGCGTCCGCCCGGCTTGGACGACCGATGACGAAGCGCTTCGATCCGGCCCGCGAGCGCGAGGTGCTCCTCGCCCTCGACATCCAGACGATCGAGGGACCCACCTGGCAGCCCGCCTACGACGACGAGCTGGCCGAGGGCCTGTGCGTCGCGGTCGCGTCGCTCGCCCGGCACCTGCGGGCCGAGGGCGCCGCGGTCGGCCTCGCCGTGGCCGGCTACGCGGGCGCCCCGCGGCCGGTCGCCGTCCTGCCGCCATCCGAGTCGTCCGACCAGGTCGGGCGGATCCTCGACGTCCTCGCGCGGCTCAGCCCGTTCCCGTCGGCACCGTTCCAGCACCTGCTCGCCGGGCTCCCGCGCGCGCTCCGGCCGGGTGCCGAGGTCGTGGTCGTGACCGCGCGCGACGCGGCCCCGTACCTCGGGACCCTGCGACGGATGCGCGCCCTCGGCTACGGCGTGACGGTCGTGGCGCTGGGTCCGGCCGCCGGCCGCGGGGTCCCCCACGCACGGGCGGCGGGCATCGACGCGAGCCCGGCGCGACTCGACGGGACATGGGCGGACTGCCACGCCCTGGTCGTCGGATGAGCGGGCCCGGCTCGTCGACGCCCACGAGCCTGGGCCGCGACGGGCGCACGGCCGGGGGCCGCCTGATGGACGCGCTGCCGGCGACGCTCTCGGCGATCGCCGAGGGTGCCTGGGTCGCGGCCGTCTACGCGGTCGTCCAGGCCGCCGCCCACGGGCCCACGCCGCTCGGTCCGGCACCCCTGGCGCTCGCTGCCGCTGCCGGGCTCGTGATCGCGCGCCGCTGGGGTCCCGGCCTGGGCGAGCGATGGCCCCGGGTCGCCCTGGCGATGGTCGCCGCGGCCGGGGCCGTCGGCTGGCTCGCGGAGCCATCGGCCATCCGGGCGCTCGTCGCGCTCGACCCGGAGGGGGCGCTCCGCGCCCACCCGGGCGGCCTGCTTGCCGGCCTCGCGTTCCTGCGCGGGATCGCCCACGCTCGGGCGGCCACGTCCGAGGACGTCTTCGAGCATCTCGTGGACGTCGGCCTGCCGGGCCTCGTCCTGCCGGTGCTCGTGACGGGGACGCTCCCGGAGCCGGGGCGCGGCCAGGCGCTGGGGCAGGAGGTCGTCGCGACCGTGGTGTTCCTGATCGCGGGGACCGTGGGGCTCGCCGTCACCCGCCTCGTCGGGATCGCCAGCGCGACGGGCTTCGACTGGCACCGGAACCGCGCCTGGCTCGCCCTCGTCGCGCTGCTCGCGGTCGCGGTCGCCACGGCCGCCCTCCCGGCGGCCCTCGTCGTCGGACCGGTCGTGCGGGTCATCGTGGCCGCGCTGGTCCTGCCGATCCTCTTCCTCGGAGCGATCGTGGGCGTGGCACAGGTCCGGCTCCGCCACCTGCTGTCGCTGCTGTTCATGCTCGTGGGTCTCGTCGTCGTCGCGACCTTCGCCGGGAGGGTGGGGCCGGGGGACGAGCAGGCGGGTCGGACCGGGTTCGGAGCCGGCGAGGCGCCCGACTCGGTCGTCGTGGACGTCGCGGCCGCGACCGCCCTCGTCCTGCTCGTCGTCGGCGGCATCCTGGTCCTCGCCCGACTGTGGATGCGCGAGACCCTGCGCGCCGTCGAGAGTGATGTCGCCGAGGAGCGGACGATCGATCAGGGACCGAGCGACCGGAGCGCGACCCGACCGGTCCGGCCCCGTCGCCGGTACCTCCCGCCGAGCGCACCGGTCGATGCCCCGGGCGCGTACCTCGCCCTCCTGCGCGACCTGGAGGACCGGCCCGAGGTCCGCCGGGCGGCCGGCGAGTCGCCGGCCGAGCACGCACGTCGCCTCCGCGCCGAGAGCCGCGGGGCGGACGGCCTCGACCTGCTCGCCGCCGACTACGCGCTGGCGAGGTTCGCGGCGAGGCGCCTGACGCCCGGCGAGGAGCGACGCGCCATCGCCCGCTGGCGACGCCTCCGCCACGTGCTCCGCGGGGCCGCGGGACCCTGACCCGCCGGACCGGGCATCCGCCGACTCGGCCCG
>JAPVSP010000208.1:0-8126 GCA_047519685.1 Chloroflexota bacterium | reverse complement strand
TGGTCGGCACGGCCGACGAGAACCTCTCGACGGCGCTCTTCGTCGTCCTCGGCTGCGTCATCGGCTGCGTGACGTTCACCGGCTCGATCGTCGCCGCTGGCAAGCTCCAGGGGCTCATCCCGGGCAAGCCGATCGTGGTGCCCGGTGGCCGGCTCGTGACGGCCGCGCTGGCGCTCGTCGTCGTGGTGGGGCTGGCCGCCCTGCTGCTCGGTGGCGGCGGCACGCTGACGATCGACACGGTGGCGAAGACGGCCGTCCTCTTCGTCGTCATCGCGGCCGCCCTCGTCTTCGGCGTCACGATGGTCCTGCCGATCGGCGGCGCCGACATGCCGGTCGTCATCAGCCTGCTGAACTCGTTCACGGGCACCGCCGCCGCGATGGCCGGCTTCGTCATCGGCAACCCGGTGCTGATCATCGCGGGCGCCCTCGTCGGGGCCTCGGGCGGCATCCTCACCAAGCTCATGGCCGACGCGATGAACCGCTCGATCGTGAACATCGTCGCCGGCGGCTTCGGGGGCGGTGAGGGGACCGTGGCCTCGGTCGCCGGCGCCGGCGGCCAGGTCCGCGAGGTCTCCGCGGACGATGCGGCGATCCAGCTGGCCTATGCCAGCTCGGTCATCGTGGTCCCGGGCTACGGCCTCGCGGTCGCCCAGGCCCAGCATGCCGTGCGCGAGCTGGCCGAGCTCCTCGAGGAGCGCGGGGTCGACGTCAAGTACGCCATCCATCCGGTCGCCGGCCGGATGCCCGGCCACATGAACGTCCTCCTGGCCGAGGCGAACGTCCCCTACCCCCAGCTCAAGGAGATGGAGGACATCAACCCCGAGTTCGAGCGGGCGGACGTCGCGCTCGTCGTCGGGGCGAACGACGTCACCAACCCGGCGGCGCGCCGACCGGGCACGCCGGTCTCCGGGATGCCGATCCTCGATGTGGACAAGGCCCACTCGATCATCGTCATCAAGCGCTCGATGGGTCGCGGCTATGCCGGCATCGACAACGAGCTCTACGCGAATCCCAAGACGGGCATGCTCTTCGCCGACGCGAAGCAGGGCCTCGCGGATCTCGCCGCGGCGGTCAAGGCACTGTAGCGCCGACCCGAGCCGCGCGGCTCAGGCGGCGACGAGCCGTGGGGCGATCAGGCCGAGTATGACGGCCACGGCATAGTCGAGGACGACTTCTCGACCGTCATCGGCGTCCGGCGGGCGACCGCGGCGACGCTGAGGACGGTGGCCAGGCCGAGAGCCAGCGCGGCGAACGACGCCTCGGAGGGCACATCGCCCCGGACGACGGCGGCGATCAGCCCGAGCCCGGGCCCGACGAGCCACGCCGCCCCGGGCAGCGGCGGCCTTCGCCGCGTCGGGGGAGAGCGGCTCGAGACCTCCTTCAGGCGACGGGGCGATACCCGATGAGGCGCAGCGACGCGTCCCGAAGGACGTCGCGCGGCAGCGTCGGCCAGAGGTCGCCGTAGGTGATGACCAGGCCGTTCCAGAACGAGAAGTAGAACGCCACGAGCTGGTCGGGATCGACCGTGCCGACCGCGCCGACCGCGCCCTCGGCCCGCGCCGCCGCGAAGACGCGTCGCAGGTTGGCGTGGTATCGCCCGCCGATCTCGCGCATGTCGAAGCCGAGCGACCTGACCAGCTCCTGCCCACCCTGGCCCATCAGGCCGCCGAGGATGACCGAGAACTCCGCGTTCGCCTCGTAGAGCGCGAGCGTCCGCTCGACGAGGAGCTCGAGCTGGCGGCGGGCCGGCCCGTAGGCGTCCGCGACCTCGGCCGCCATGGCCTCCAGGGCGCCGAAGCCCTCCGCCAGGATGGCCCTGAGGATCGCGTCCTTCGATTCGAAGTGCCAGTAGACGTTGCCGGCGCTCATGCCCGCGCGCCGGGCGACGTCCGCGACCTTGCAGGCGAAGAACCCGCGCTCGGCGAAGAGGGACCTGGCTGCGCTCAGGATCCGCACTCGGCTCGCCGCCCGGGCGGCTTCGCTGGTCTCCGGTGAGCGAGGCATCGCGGTGGCCCTCCCGATAGTTATGACTGACTGGTCATTCAGCAGAATGCAACTGAATGACTGATTAGTCAATACCTCCCGAAGAGCCGAGTCGGAGCGGATGCGTGTGGGCCGTGCCCCGGTAGGCCACGTCGGGGTCGACGAGGGCGATCGGGATCCGCGTCTCGATGGCGCTCGCTCGACTCCTGGCCGGCGGACGCGCCCCGGTGGGACGAGCGAGCCGGGCCGTCAGGCGTCCTCGAGCGCGATGCGGATCCGCTTGTTGATGCGCCCCTTCGACTCGTAGCCGGTCACCTTGATCCGGCCGACCTCGCGGGTGTTGGCGACGTGCGTCCCGCCGTCGGCCTGGAGGTCCAGGCCGACGATCTCGATCGTCCGGACCTCGGCGATGCCCTCGGGCAGCAGGTTGACCTTCGTCCGGATGAGGTCGGGGATGGCGAACGCCTCCTCGCGCGGCAGGACGTTCACCCGGACCTCGCGACCCGCCACCAGCTCGGCATTCACCTTCGCCTCGATCTCGTCGACGAGGTCGCCGCCCATCCGCTCGAACTCGAAGTCCATGCGGCCCGCCGCCGGCTCCATGTTCCCGCCGGTGACCAGGGCACCGTAGTCGCGCCAGACGACCCCGCACAGGGCGTGGAGTGCGGTATGGGTGCGCATCAGCGCGTACCGGCGCGCCCAGTCGAGGTCGGCCACGACGACATCGCCGACCGACGGCGGCTCGGGCCCCGGCTCGAGCTCGTGGACGGTGTCGCCGCCCGACCGACGAGCCGAGCGCACGGTCCAGCTGCGCCCGTCGGCCGAGCGGAGGAGGAGCCCGCGGTCGGCGGGCTGGCCGCCGCCGCCCGGGTAGAACACCGTCCGGTCGAGCACGACGAGCGGCGCGTCACCGCCCTCGACGGCGAGCACTCGCGCCTCGACCGAGCGGGTGTACGCCTCGGAGTAGGAGAGGTTGACATCCATCGGGACGAACTCCGCCCAGGACCCTAGCCGCCGACCGTCAGCGTGCCGACCATGCTCGCGTGGACCTGGCAGATGAACTGGTAGGTCCCCGCCTGGAGCGCCGGGACATCGTATGTCCGGGTGTCGTCGCCGGCGAAGATGTCGCCCTTGAACACCACGGCGCCGGACGCGTCCTTGATCGCCACGTTGTGCGGGACGCCGGCATCCGCGTTGTGGAACTTGATCTGGAACGCCTGGCCGGCCGGCGCCTTGATCGCGCTCTGGTCGAAGGCGATGTTCTGGGCGGCGAGCTCGATCGTCTGCGCGCCGGACCCGGACGACGCCCCCGCGGATGGCGCCGCGGAGCCGGTGGCCTCGAGCGAGGCCGCGGCCGACGCGCCGGCGGAGGCGGAGGACGCCGCGCTCGGGACCGGCGTCGCCGGCGAGGCAGGCGCATAGGTCCACGTGTCGGCGCTCGCCGCACAGGCGGCGAGGGCGAGGCTGGCGACGGCGGCGATGGCGAGGAGGCGGAGGCGGCGCATCGGCAGGTCGGATCCCTTCTCGTGGCTCGACGCCGGCGCGGGGCGACGCGACGCCGTCGGAGGACTCAGGAAGGTCCTCACTCTACCGCCGAACCCTCGTTCGTGCCGGGGATCGGGTCGATCCGTCGCGCCTAGCGGCGCTCGGTGAGGCCCAGTCGGATGGCCACCGCGGCGGCCTCGACGCGGCCGGACACGCCGAGCTTGGCCAGGATGTTGCCGACGTGGACCCCGACCGTCTTCTGGCTGATGAAGAGCCGGTCGCCGATCTCGCGGTTCGTCCGGCCGAGCGCGATGAGCGCGAGCACCTCGCGCTCGCGAGGGCTGAGCCCGAAGGTATCCCGCCGGGCCGGCGACTCGCCGACGAGCTCGCGAGCGACCGGCGAGAGCGCCCCGCCGGGCGGGCGCGCGGCCGCGGCGACCGAGACCGGCTCCAGGGCCGCCAGGACCGCCGTGTCCGGGGGCGGCGCGCCGACCGGGATCGCGACGGCGTCGCGTCGCCCGGCACGGCCCGCCTCGCGGACCGCGAGCCGCTCCTCGATCGTGGCCCCGAGGGCTTCCGGGAACCGGATGAGCGCCCGGCCGGCGAGCTCATGGATCGCTCGCAGGAGCGGGATGGCGCCGAGCTCCACGGCGATCGAGGCCGACTCGACGAGCGGCCTTCTCGCCGCGCCGCGCTCGGCCCGACCGTCGGCGGCGGCGAGGATCGCCTCGGCCTGGCGCCAGCGGGCCTTCGCGACCTGGTATCGATCGCCCAACGTCGACCACGCCGCTGCGACGGATGCCCAGGTCGCGGGGTGATCCCGTCCGTCGAGCCGGTCACGGTAGGCGCGCGCGGTGGCGAGCCGGGCATCGGCCTCTCGACGCGAGCCGTGAGCCACGTCGACCCCCGCGGCCGCGACCGTGGCCTCGGCCTCGGCCAGCACGCGGTCCGCCTGCTCGCGGGCGAAGGCGAGCCCCGCGAGGTCGCGCCCCTCCTGCGCGGCGGCGACGGTCTCCGCGCAGACCTCGAGGACCGTGGCCGCCATCCGGGCGATGAGGGCCCAGTCCTCGGTGCCCCGGACGCGCGCCCAGCCGTGCTCGGAAGCCCGACGCGCGTCGACAAGGTCGTCGCGCCAGAGCGCGAAGGAGGCGGCGGCCTGGTAGACCGGCGGCGCGTACTGCGGGTCGGGCACCGTCTCGACGCGCAGGAGCAGCCGGCCGAGCAGCCGGCCGGCCAGCTCGCCCGCCCGCGCCTCGACCTCGACCATCGCCAGGTTCATCGCCGAGTTGGCATAGCCGCCGACACCGGCCGCGCCCCACTCGAGCGAGACCGCGGCGAGGGCCCGGGCCTCGTCCCAGCGACCGAGGTAGAAGAGCGAATCAGCCGCGTTCCCGCGGAGGAAGTTGCCGTAGACGGCCTCCTGGCCGACCAGCCGGGCGGCGGCGATCCCGTCCATGGCGACCTCCACCGCCTCCTCGCGACGGCCATGCAGGTCGAGGAGGGTCGTCAGGTTGGCGTACGCGCGGAACACCCCGTCGAGCCGTCCGGCGGACTCCGCCAGGGCCCGGGCCTGCCTGAGGTGGGCGAAGCCGGCCTCCGGGTCGTCGCCCCAGCCCTCGGCCACCCCGAGCGTCGTCAGCGCGTGCGCCATCTCCCCCCGGCCCGCCTCCCCCGCCGACCGCGCCACCTCGATGGCATCGCGGGCGAGCCCGATCGACTCGCTGAAGACCCCGTCCAGCATCCGGATCTGGGCCAGCGCCGCCAGGACGCGAGCTCGCTCGAGCGGCGCGTCGACCGGGACGAGGCGGATGGCGCGGCGCAGCTCGGCGACGGCGCCATCGTGGTCGCCGGCTCCCCAGCGGAAGCGGCCGAGACGCTCGAGCCGGAGACCGAGCTCCAGCCGGTCGGTCCGCTCGTCGAGCCCGGCGACCGCAGCCTCGGCATAGGCGGCCGCCCGCGCCGGGTCGCCGGCCGCGTTGGCCGCCTCGGCGGCCCGGCCAAGCAGACCGCGCACGCCCTCGACGTCGGCGGCCGAGGCCCGCGAGGCCGCGCGCGTGACGGGCCGCTCGGTCGCGGCGGCGGCATCGGTGAGCTCCAGCGCGAGGCCCAGATACTCGAGCGCGACGTCGGGAGCATCCACGGCCTCGGCCTCGGCGGCCGCCGCGAGGGCGGCGGCCCGGGCGGCGGCGGGCTGGTGGGCACGCAACCACTCCCAGGCGGCGACGGTCGGGCGATCCGCCGCGGCCGCCGCGAGCGCTGCGTAGTGGCGGGGTCGCTGGCGGGGCAGCAGGTCCGCGACGATCGCGCGGGCGATTAGCTCGTGGCGGATGTCGAGCAGCGGCTCGCCGGCCGCGGCCGACCGAACGGGCGCGGGTCGGGCCGACCCGGCGTCGACGGGCCGTTCGACGACGAACCCGTGGTCGATCGCCTCGGCGAGACCGGCGGCGAGGTCCGGATCCAGCGCGCCGTCCCGCTGCCTCGGGCCGGTGGACGAACGCGGCGGCCGTCGGAGGAGGCCCGACTCGAAGGCGGCCGCGACGTCGGCCAGCTCGGAGCGGCTCATGGGACGGCCGGCCGGGGCCAGCAGCCGGAGCACGCGCCGGCATTCGGGGGAGCGGTTGGCGACCCGGGCCGTCACCAGGCCGGCCAGGGGCACGGTGAGGGAGGCGCCGGTCAGCTCCCGTCGAGCGGCGAGCAGCTCCTCGGCGACCAGGGGGCTGCCCCCCGACCGCTCGTGGACCAGGAGCAGCGTCGACGCGGTCGGGCGCTCCCCCTCGACGCCGGCGATGAGCTCCGCGACCTCGGGGAGGGCGAGCGGCCCGAGCGCGACCGTCGCCGGTGGGCGAGCCGACTCGGCCAGCGCGACGAGGGTACCCCCGAGGGGGTGGTCTCGGGTCAGCGCGTCCGGCTGGTAGGTCGCGATGAGCCCCACACGCTGGGCTCGCGAGACGCGCGCGATGAACTCGGTCAGCGAGCGGGTCGCCGGGTCGACCCGGTGGAGGTCCTCGATGACCACGACGACCGGCCGGCGCTCGCCGAGGCGGATCAGGACGCCGAGGACCCCCTCGAGCAGGCGGGACTGGCGTCGCTCCGGGTCGCTCACGAGGACGCGGCGCGGCAGCAGGTCGAGCGCCGAGAGCCGTGGTCCCAGCTCGGGCAGCAGGCGCTGGAGCTCCGCTCCGTTGGGCCCGACGATCGGGCCGAGGTCGGGGTCGGGGATCGAGCGCAGCAGCGGGCGGAGGCCGGCGAGGACCGGACCGTACGGGCGAGCGTCGAGACTCGTCGCGGTCCGGCACGGAAGGACGGTGTACGGCTGGGAGAGCCGGCCGATCCGGGCGATCGCCTCGTCGAGGAAGCGAGTCGCGCCGAGCCCGGCGTCGGCCGTGACGAGCAGGGTCGTCGGGCGACCGGCCGCGACCTCGTCGAGGGCAGCCGCGAGCCGGGCGAACTCCGACTCTCGCCCGACGAACCGGGGGCTGGTGAAGCGACCGGGCATCGCGGTCATTCTATGGGGCGGGGTCGACCCGCCGATCCCCTCACGACCCGACCGGACCGCCCGACCCGCGCCGGTCGAGCGCTGCTAGTCTGGCCCGGATGGATCCCGCCCGACGTCCCGCCCACCCGGCCAACGACCTGAACGAGCTGCCGGGCGAGGAGTGGCTGTACTTCACGAAGTCGGTGTGGTCCACCGCCTACCCCTCCGAGCTCGGGCACGAGCGGCGCAGGGCGCACGGCGCGAACAAGCCGCCTCGTCTCATGGCCCGCCTCATCGAGTTCTTCACGCGGAGCGGCGAGCTCGTCCTGGACCCCTTCGCCGGCGTGGGTGGCACGCTCCTGGGGGCCGCCATCGCCCGGGGTCCGCGACGCGCCCTGGGCATCGAGCTCGATCCGCGCTGGGCGTCGATCTTCGAGGCGGTGGTCGGCGATGCCCTCGCCGAGCGGGACGGCGCAGGGCCCCTGCTGGCCGACCTGGGACCCCAGGACCCGGGCGGCCGGCGCGGGTTCGATCCATCGGGCATCGAGATGCGGGTCGGCGATTCGCTGGCGCTGCTGCCGTCGATCCCGGACGCCTCGGCGGACTTCGTCGCGACGGACCCGCCGTACAACGTCCAGCTGCCGCTGACGATGGCCGGCGGCCCCCTCGCGGATCGCTTCGCGAACCGCCGGACCGACTACGCGATGGTGACCGACGATCCGGCCGATCTCGCCAACAGCACGGACTACGCGACATACCTGGAGCGGATGCAGGTCGCCTTCGCGGAGCTCCACCGGGTCCTGCGACCGGGACGCTACGCCGCGGTGATCGTCCGGGACGCCTACCAGGACGGTCGATACGTCTTCACCGCCTCGGACTTGTCGGCGCGGGCCGCCCGGGTCGGCTTCGTGCCCAAGGGCGACCTGATCTGGTACCAGGCCGGCACGCGCCTCCGCCCCTACGGCTACCCGAGGACGTTCGTGCCCAACATCGCCCACCAGCACATCCTGGTGCTCCGTCGGGAGCCGGAGCCCGGCCCGCGGCGGCGAGCGACGGGGCCGGCGGCACGGGCGAGGGCGGAGGCATCGCCGGCGGCCGGCGGGGTCCCCGGCGACGGTCAGCCGCGCGCCCGGGCGGCGAGGTAGGCCCGGAGGACGTCCTCGTCGATGTCGACGCCGGCGTC
>JAPVSP010000207.1:0-4049 GCA_047519685.1 Chloroflexota bacterium | reverse complement strand
GTCACGGCGGTCACCTGCACCTACGACGGCACCGGGAACGAGGCCTGCAGCGACCCGTTCGCGATGTCGGTGAGCGGGGTCTGGACGGCGACCGGCGCCCGGATGCAGTCGGTCAGCACGGGTCACTGGAAGGGTGGCGGCTCGTCCTATACCTCGACGTTCCAGGGAGCCCAGCGCTTCGCCTCCGTGTCAGTGTCGGTCGATGGCGTCGCGCCCGGCGGGTCGCTCGCCTGGGCCGACGTGGCCGACTCACAGAGCAATACGGTCTCGATATGCCACGGGCCGACCTGCTGAGGCGGCATGCGCGATGCCCCGTGCCAACCAGTGCGACCCGAGGAAGACTCGAGGAGGGTGACAGGGCCGGAGGATGCTGGCTCGTCAGCGAGCAGCGGAAGCAGCCCTCTCGGCGGTCGGCCACGTGGACATCCGGCAGGCGATCTTCACGGGTGGCTGACTCCAACGGGTCCCAGAGCCACGAACAGCCGCGGACGATGGCAAAGGCGAGACAGCGGACAGGGATCGCAGCGGGGTCGCTCGTCGCGGCCTGATCTTCCCCGGCTCGCCCCGCCGCGGTAGCCCCCAGCTCCGATCCCCGCCGACGATCCCGGCGATCGGTGGCCGGCCAGGTCAGTGTCCGGCGGCCGCCTGTGGGCCGCCTTGCGCGCGTGGGTGGGGGTACCTGACCCATGCCGCGTCAGCCGGTCCCAGGCGACCTCGGAGAGGCCCCGCAGCATCGACGTGCCGAGCGGCAGACCGGGTCTCGACTGGATGCAACGCTCGGGAAAGGTTCGCGTCATTGGAGCAGCGATGGATCTGATGGGCCGGGTGTGGGCAGGAGACCAACATGCTTGATGGTCAGGCAGCCGATCCCGAGGCGACCGGAGGCGGCGTGCGCGAGCTGGCGGCGTCGGTCGTCGGGTTGGGACGGGGCCTCTGGCTCCTCCCGCTGGACGTCACCTTCCGGACCGTCGGGCTGCGCTATGGCTGGTTGAAGGCACTCTTCGAGCGGACGCCGGCCCCGATCCTCGCCGGGCTGGGCCAGCTCCGCGCGGAGCGGGCAGCCTGGCGCGCGGTGCGGAACGTGCCGGCCTACCGGCGTTTCTTGCGGGACGCGGGCGTCAGCGGCCGATCGCTGTTCCCGCTCGGCATCCTGGGGCGCTTGCCCGAGACGGACAAGCGCTCGTACATCGATCGGTTCGGCCTCCTCGAGCGGTGCGTCGATGGTTCCGTGCCCTACCCGGGCACGACGATCGACGAGTCGAGCGGGTCGACCGGCACCCCGTACAACTGGATCCGCGGGCGCCGAGAGCGCGAGGTGGCCCATCGGAATATCGGCTTCTTCGCCCGTTACGCCTTCGGCACCAGGCCCCTCGTGACGATCAACGCATTCTCGATGGGGGCCTGGGCCGCCGGTTTCAACATGAGCCTCGGGATGATGCGCCACGGGATCGTCAAGTCGGTCGGCCCGGACATCGACAAGATCCTCTCGACCCTCGACTACCTCGGGTCCGACTACCGATACCTGATCTCTGGCTATCCGCCATTCCTCAAGCACCTCCTCGACGAGGGAGAGCGCCGCGGGTTCCCATGGGCCAGCTACCGACTGCATGCCCTCGTCGGCGGCGAAGGGATGACGGAGGAGCTTCGGGACCTCCTGCTGACTCGCTTCCGATCCGTGTACTCCGGCTACGGCGCGACCGATATCGAGATCGGCATGGCCGGCGAGTCGCCGGTGAGCATCGCGATCCGCAGACTCGCCCGCACCAGACCGGATCTGCGCGAGGCGCTCTTCGGGCAGGACTCACGCCTGCCGATGGTCTTCCAGTACAACCCGCTCATCCACTTCCTCGAGGTGAACGACGAGCACGAGATCGTCTGCACCGTCAGCCGACTCGATCTGCTCACCCCACGGATCCGTTACAACGTCCACGACGAGGGCGGGCTGGTCGACTTCGAGGCGGCCGGGGCGACGCTGCACCGTTTCGGCTACGACATCGCGGGCCTTGGATCGGCCCCCGAGACGGCCGGCCCGCGTGGTCGGCTCCCGTGGGTCCGACCGATCCCCCTGCCCTTCCTGTGGATCCATGGCCGCCGCGACGCGACGATCAGTGTCATGGGCGCGAACATCTACCCGGAGGATGTCGAGACGGTCGTGTACCGGGATGTCGACCTCGTCCCGAGGCTCCACTCGTTCCTGCTGTCGGTCATCGACGACGAGACCGGGACGCCACGACCATCGGTCGCGCTCGAGCTGAGCGACACGGCCGGGGTCGATGACCGATGGCGAGCCCGGATGTCGGATCGCCTCCGCGATGGGCTGCGCGACCTCAACATCGACTACCGCTCCTCGATCGTCGAGTTCCCCGAGGCGATGCTACCGATCGTCGAGACGTACGGCCTCGGCGAGGGACCGTTCGCGGCCGACGCGTCGCGGATCAAGCAGCGGCGCATCGTCCGAGGGGGACAGGAATGAGCCGCCTTGCCGGACGACAGCGCCGGTGGCTAGCGTCAGACCCGCCGTCCCGGAAGATGGCGGACCCGACACCGACGATCGGGATATCGATCAGCCGCAGTACTGGGTGGCCTTGTCGATGGCGCGGTAGGGGCAGTCGGCCATGCCGATCAGGTACACGACCGCAGCCCGGTTGCGGGCGACCTCGGGTCCGATCGCCGACGAGGGCTGGTAGGTCCCCGTTCCGAGCTCGAACGTGTAGGCGAAGATGCCCTGCGTCCCGTAGTACCAGTCACGGGCGGTCCCGCTGTCGACGTAGAGCCCGCTTGCCTGCTCCGGCCGATAACCGTTGGTGCGGGCCATCGTCCGGCCCATCGCGACGAATACCGCGAGGTCGTCGCGCCGCATGTCCGACGGGAGTGAGGCTGTCGTGTAGCCGTAGGGCCACAGGACGAGCCGGCCCGAGGCGTGGAACGTGATCGCCACTCGGATCTGCTGTCGGCCATTGAACACGTGGGAGCGGACGAAGTCCCGCACCGCCTGAGTCTCGGGCGACGAGAACGGTGCGGCGCCCCGGTAGTACGCGCTGCCTGGGTTCGAGCTCACGAGACCGCAGCAGCCCCAGTGATCGGCGTAGTTCCGGTTGAGGTCGGTCCCGAGGATGCCCCCGGGTCCCGGCTGCCGATCCTTACGCCAGAGGTGGAACCGAGCGCCGGCGATGTCGGCGGCAGCTCCATCGGGGTTCACGTCGAACACGATGAAGACCGCCCGGGTCTCGACGAGCCGGGTGATCGTCGGGTCGTGGCCGTAGCCGTCGAGAAGCCAGCCCATGATCCCGAGGGTCATCTCGAGCGAGAGGTGCTCGAGCCCGTGGTGGAGACCATCGAACAGCACGCCCGGCGGATGCGTGCCGTCGCCCAGGTGGGTCGTGATCTCCATGGCCCAGATCGTCCGACCCTCCCAGCTTCGTCCGATCGACTGGAGCCGGGCGATCCCGGGGTGGGCGGCGGCGGCCGCGACGATCGCACGGCACAGGCTGGCATAGGTGTGGTAGGCGGTGTATCCGGGCGGGAAGCGGTCGGTCTCGACCGGGCAGCGCGGGAGGGCGGCCGGCACGCCGACCGGGGCTGGCGGTCCGGAGGGGCTGGGCGCTGGCAGGGGCGGGGCGCTCGGGAGGCCGGGACCCGTCGGACCCGTGAGAGCGATGGGGCTCGATGGGCCGAAGCCCGCCGGTGTTGCCGACGGACCCTGGGGCGGAGTCGACGGAGGGGCCGGCGAGCCGCACGCGGTGACGACGAGCATCGTGGTCACGGCCGCGAGGAACGCTGTGCTGCTGCGCCCGGCCCGTCTGATCATGGCCCAGGCAGCGTATCTCGACTGGGCTCGTCGTCGCCGCGAACCAGGGGGCCGAACGCGGGGATCTCGTGATCGAGCCGGTCTGCCGACCCGAACGCTCGGCTGAGCCCGCTCAGGGCGCCTCGGCGTCGATCCAGTCGAACATGTCGCCGAGGATCCCTTCGTCGGTGTCCGACCTCCGGAGCTCGGCGTCGGAGCGCACCCAGATCGCGGTCGAGAGCGCCCGGTAGACGCGATAGCG
>JAPVSP010000206.1:0-3260 GCA_047519685.1 Chloroflexota bacterium | reverse complement strand
TCCATGCCCTCCGGCAGGCTGAAGCCAAGGTCCAGCGCGAAGGCGATCTCCTGGATCGTCTTGACCTTGTCCGGCGAGCCCTTGACGCGGTAGTTCGGCCCGTCGACCTCGATGTCGTCGACCGACGCCTCGAGCATGTGCGCGGCGTATCGGCGCGCCTTCTCGCGGATCCGGCCCGCGGCCTTGACGGCGGCCGCTCCCCCCACCGACGAGGTCCGGCTGCCGTACGACCCGTAGCCGAACGGCGTCCCCTGGGTGTCGGAGTGCTGGACGACGACATCGTCCATCGGGATGCCCAGCTCGTGGGCGATGATCTGGCTGAACGTCGTCTCGTGGCCCTGCCCCTGGGGCTGGGTCCCGATCGTGAGGACGACCTTGCCCGTCAGGTGGACCTTGATGTTCGCCGACTCCCACATCGCGGCGCCCCAGCCCTCGCCGACGGCCCCGATCCAGCGACTGGGAGCCACGCCGCAGACCTCGATGTACGAGCTGAGGCCCACGCCGAGGAGCTTGCCCCTGGCGCGCGCCTCGGCCTTCCGTCGCTCGATGTCGGCGTAGCCGGCCATCGCCAGGGCCTTGTCGAGCGCCGGCTCGTAGTTCCCGGAATCGATGAAGATCTTCTCGCCGTTGACGGCCGTGCCCAGGCCGGACGGGTTGTCGTACGGGAAGCTGTCGGGCGGCAGGAAGTTGCGCCGACGCACCTCGGCCCGGTCCAGCCCGATCTCGGTCGCGAACAGGTCCATCGCCCGCTCGACGACGTACGTCGCCTCCGGACGGCCGGCTCCGCGATACGCATCGACGAATGTGGTGTTGGTGTAGACGCCGGTGACCTCGGCGTAGACGTTGGGGATCCTGTAGCAGCCGGCCAGGACGCGGCCATACAGCGTCGTCGGGATGCCCGGCCCGATCGTCGACAGCCGCCCGCCGAGGTTGGCGTAGGTCTTGACGCGCAGGCCCGTCACCCGGCCCTCCCGCGTCCCGGCCACCTCGAGGTACGTGATGTGGTCCCGGCCGTGGATCGTCGACTGGTAGTTCTCGCGGCGGGTCTCGACCCACTTGACCGGCCGCCCGCCGATCGCCTTCGAGGCGAACATGACGAGCGCCATGTCCGCGTAGCAGAAGATCTTCGTCCCGAACGCGCCGCCCACGTCCGGCGAGATGCAGCGGACCTTGTGCTCGGGGATCCCGGTCACGAACGCCGTCAGGAGCAGCCGTTGGATGTGGGGCGTCTGGCTCGACATCCAGATGGTGTACTCGTCGGTCCCCGGATCGTACTTCCCGATGTCGCCGCGGACCTCCATCGGGTTGGGGATGAGCCGCTGGTTGACCAGGCGCTGCCGGACGACGACCTCGGCGTTCGCGAAGGCCGCCTCCGTGCCCGCCTTGTCGCCGACCGCCCAGTCGAAGACGACGTTGTTCGGCGCGTTCTCGTGGAGCTGTGGAGCGCCCGGTTGGGTCGCCTTCTCGGCGTCGACGACGGCCGGCAGGGGCTCCCAGTCGACGCTGATGGCGGCCAGCGCGTCGGTCGCCTGCTCGGGCGTCTCGGCGACGACCGCCGCCACGCCCTCGCCGGTCCACTTCACGTCCTCCGTCGCGAGGACCCGCGGGGTGTTGACGTTGTTGCGGATACCGCTCGCCCCGCCGGCCGGCCAGGCCATCGGCAACGGGTTGTACGGGATGTCCGAGCCGGTGAACACGGCCACCACGCCGGGCATCGCTCGCGCGGCGGCCGTGTCGATGGATCGGATCCGGGCGTGGGCGTACGGGCTGCGGAGGATGGCCAGATGGGTCATCCCCGGGAGCTTGATGTCGTCGAGGTATCGCCCCTGCCCGGTGATGAAGCGCGCGTCCTCCCGGCGCTTGACCCGTGCCCCGAGGACCTCCGTGGTCATGTCGCTCTCCTTCTCGGCGCTGGGTCAGCTGGCGGTCGTGGCCGGCTCCGGGCCGACCGACATCCGCTCCGCGGCGGTCCGGATCGCCGCCACGATGTTCTGGTAGCCGGTGCAGCGGCAGTAGTTGCCCTCGATCGCGTGCCGGATCTCCGCGTCCGTCGGGTGCGCGTTCCGGGCCAGGAGGTCGGTGGCGGCCATGATCATCCCCGGCGTGCAGAAGCCGCACTGGAGACCGTGCTCATCGCGGAAGGCCTCCTGCAGCGGGTGGAGCCCGCCCGCCGGAGCCAGGCCCTCGATCGTCATGACCGCATGACCGTCCGCCTGGACGGCGAGCACCGTGCAGGACTTCACGGCGGCCCCATCCAGCACGACCGTGCAGGCGCCGCACTGGGTCGTGTCGCAGGCGACGTGCGTCCCGGTCAGGTCCAGGTCCTCCCGCAGCACCTGGACCAGGAGCCGTCTTGGCTCGACGTCGAGCTCCCGCCGTTCACCGTTCACCATGAGCGAGATGTGCTCGGCCACGGGCGGGACCTCCTTCCGGGGACTGTCGGACGGTACCGTGGATGACGCCGCGAGCGGCCCGCCTTCCGGGGAAGCCGGATCGCCGGAGAGGGCTCGGGCGGGGTCCCCGGATGGTGGCACCGCGGCGGGTCGGAATCAAGCGCGAGACGGGATCCGGGACGCGGGTCCCGGGTGGCGGGCCCGGGCGCTCAGCCCTCCGAGCAGGCCCTCGCGTCTCCGGCGTCCAGGGGCTCGAGCCGGTAGAACGCGCCGACGGCCTCGATGTGGCGCCGGGCCATCCGGTACACGAGGCGCCCGGGCAGCGGATGCTGGACGAACGTCGCCCGGATGGCCGCGCTGCGCTCCGGCCCGATATCGAGGCGACGGGCCGTCACCCGGATCGAGGCTGCGCCTCGGCGATGGAGCTCGGCACCGCCCGCCGCCTCCAGGTTCCGGGTCCACTGGACCGGCCCGTTGGGATGGCCGACGTACATGTCGCCGCCGACCTGGAGCAACCCGACGAGGACACGCCGCGGTCGGCCCGTCCGCCGTCCCCTGACCTCCAGCTCGACCGTGTCGGCCAGCCCGACGCTGCGCCACCACGGTCGGACGAGCGGGTCGGCCCAGCGAACGAACTGGTACAGGATGGGGAACCAGCGGGTCCAGGCGGCCGAGACGGAGGCCGGAGGACCCGGCTCAGCGGCCATCCGGCGGCTCATCCGGCGGCTCATCCGGCGGTTCATCCGCTCGATGCGGCGATCCCTCGGCCGCCGGCGCCGGCCGGGCGCGACGCGGCGCCCGTGGCGCGGCCCGGATGGCCGCCGGCTCGAGCTCGCGCACCAGGCGCTCGGGCGAGGCGTCCGCCAG
>JAPVSP010000205.1:0-22976 GCA_047519685.1 Chloroflexota bacterium | reverse complement strand
CGGTAGTCGCCGGTGCCGGTCGAGGGGTACTCGAGCGGGACGGGCTGGCCGAGTCGGTTGTCGAAGCCGAGGAACTCACGGCCGGCGAGATGGGCGTAGGACCGGTCGGCGGCGAGCGGGCCCCCGGAGTGGAGCTGGCCGAGGGTGCCGTTGTCGAGGACGCGGATGACGTAGCTCATCTGCCCGTTGTGCAGGTGGAAGGTCCGGGCGTCCGGGTCCCAGGTGATCGGCATCGTCCTCTCCGAGCATGGACCGGTCGGCGCCGGCGCACCCCCGCCGGATCGTGGGGGGTGTGGCCTGCCGTCAGCCCTTCGTGGACCCCAGCGTCAAGCCACTGACGAAGTGGCGCTGGAGGACGGCGAACACGATGAGCGTCGGGATCGCCGCGAGCAGCGCGCCGGCCGCGAGCTCATTGAAGTCGGTGAAGAACTGGCCCTGGAGGTTCTGCAGCGCCGAGGTGATCGGCCGTCTGTCGCCGCTCTTCATCAGCATGAGGGCCCAGAAGAAGTCGTTGTAGATGAAGGTGAACTCGAGGACCGCGAGGGCCGCCAGCGCCGGCCGGCAGAGCGGCATGACGATGCCGCCCCAGATCCGCAGCACCGACGCCCCGTCGACCAGGGCGGCCTCGGTCAGCTCGTGCGAGAGCGTCTTCATGTAGTTGCTCAGCACGAAGACGCAGAACCCGGTCTGGAAGATGATGTGGATGAAGATGATGCCGATGTACTGGTCGTACATCAGGCCGTTGTCGCTGAGCGGCTGGGGCAGCGGCAGGAGCAGGTAGAGCCGGTACAGCGGGACGATGATGACCTGCTGGGGGAGCAGGTTGCCGGCGGTGAACAGGATGAGCACGAGCACGTTGAAGCGCCACGAGAAGCGCGACACGGCGAACGCGACCATCGAGGCGAAGAGGAGCGTCACGATGACGCCGGGCACCGTCACCACGAGCGAGTTGAAGTAGAACTGCTGGAAGTTGCCGTCCTTGAAGGCGCTCGCGAAGTTGGCCAGGCTCAGCCCGCTCGGGAGCGAGACGTAGCCGTGCAGCTGCGTGTCGGCGTAGGACCGCAGCGACGTGTAGACCGCCCAGAACAGCGGGAAGAGCCACGTCACGGCCATGACCGTGAGGAAGCCGTACAGCCCGATCCGTCGCGGCCGGAGGCGCCGGGTGCGTTCGCGGGTCGCGGCCCGGGGGCGGGCCACGGCCACCGCGGTCACCGGGACTCCTCCCGCATCATCCGGGCCAGGAAGGCGACGATCGGCCCCAGGGAGATCACGAGCAGGATCACCGCGATCGCCGAGCCGAAGCCGACCCGGCTCGACTCGCTGATGCTGTTGTTCGTGATGAGCGTGGACAGCAGCTCGAGGCCGTTCCGGCCGCCGTTGATGATGTAGGCGAGGTCGAACGCCCGGAGCGCCTCGATCGTGGTGATCACGACGATGACCACGTTGATCGGGCGCATCACCGGGAAGACGACGCGCATGAAGATCTGGCGCTCGTTCGCGCCGTCGACCTTGGCGGCCTCTCGGAGCGTCGGATCGAAGCTCTTGAGGCCCGCCAGGTACAGGATCATCACGTAGCCGACGTGGCGCCAGCTGGCGGCGACGAGGGCGGCCCACAGGTTCAGGCTCGAGTCGCCGAACCAGTCGGGCGGGTTCTGGTTGCCCAGGGCACGCAGGACGCTGTCGATGAAGCCGCTGTCGGCGGAGTAGATGAGCTGCCAGATGATGCCGATGACGGCGAGCGACAGGATGACCGGCATGTAGAACACGGTCTGGTAGAAGCGCGTGCCGCGGACCTCGCGATCGAGGAGGACCGCCATGAGGATGCCGAGCGGCGTCGCGATGAACATGAGGAAGGCCAGCCAGACGATGTTGTGCTCGACGGCCGGCCAGAAGAAGGCGTACGTCCCTGACAGCAGCTGCTCGTAGTTCTGCAGCCCGACGATGTCCTGGCCCGTGATGCCCCCGATCCCGTGCCAGTCGGTGAAGGACAGGAGGAACGAGGCGATGGCGCTGCCCCAGATGATGGTCAGGTCGAAGAACAGGGGGATCCCGACCATCAGGCCCAGGGTCAGCTTGTCGCGCCGGGTGAGAAGGCTGTACCGGCGGCGCGCGCGACGCCCGAATGCGGCCACCCCCGCCTGCCCGCTCGAGGGAGCGGGACCGGCGGGGGTGGAGGAGTCAGGCTCCGGGCTCACGATGGCGCGAGTCTAGTCGGCTCCGCCAGCAGGTGACTAGGTGACGGGACCCAGGGAGTCCCAGAAGCTCTGGATCTTGCCCAGGAACGTGTCGAGGTCCTGGTCCGGGTTCTTGAGGAAGTCGGTGAGGAACGCCTGCATGCCGTTGGGGCCAGCGAAGTCCGGCCGCGTGTCGCGATCGAGGAACTGGGTGACCTTCTGCGCGCCGCTGATGACCTGGACCTGGGCCTTCTGGAGGGCGGTGTACCCGCTCTGGTCGACGTCGTTGGCCACGCCGATGAGGCTCGTGTTCGCCTTGGCGTAGATGAGCTGCGTCGAGCCCTTCGCGAGGAAAGTCAGGAACGACTTGGCCTGGGCCAGATCGGCGCTGAGGGTGGGGGACTTCTTGGCGATCATGTAGCCGTCGACCGGCGCGTCGAGTGCCTTCTCCGCGTCCCACTGGGTCCCGTGGTTCGGCCAGGGGAAGAAGGTCAGGTCGTCGAGCTCGGTCTGGCCCGCGGCCTGGAAGGTCTCGGCGACCTGGGGCTGCAGCATCATGCCGGTCGTCTTCTTGACGAGCCCTGCGGCGGCGTCCTGCCAGAGGCGACCGGCGGAGCCCGTCTGGTAGTAGGGGAGCAGGCTCTTCCAGACGGTGAAGACCTGCTTGACCTTGGGGTCGGTCCACTTCTGCTTGCCGGCCAGCAGGTCGACGTGGAACTGGTAGCCGTTCTCCCGCAGGTTGATGATGTCGAAGTGGCCCATGGCCGGCCAGCCGTCCTTCTGGCCGAGGCCGATCGGGACGAGGCCGTCCTTCTGCATCTGGGCGGCGAGCGCCGTGAAGTCGTCGAGGGTGGTCGGGATCTTGTAGTTCTTGTCGGCGAAGACGCTCTTCCGGTAGTAGACCGTCCAGGCGTACGTGTCGAACGGGATCAGGTACTGGTGGTTGTCGTCGCCGGTCGAGGCGGTCTTCATCGCGCTGCTGAAGTTGGAGCCGACCGAGCTCCACACGTCATCGATCGAGGTCGCCAGGCCCTGACCCGCGAAGAACCGCATCCGGAAGCCGGAGAACCAGGTGAAGACGTCGTCCGGCGTCGCCTGCAGGTACGAGCTCAGCTGGTTCTGGAACGTGGAGTGGTCAACGGTGTTGATCTTGACCGTGGTGCCCGTCGCCGCGGTGAACGCGTCGACCATGTCCTGCAGTGCCTTCTTCGGCACGGCGTCGGAGAGGTTCGAGCCCAGCTTCAGCGAGCCTCCGCCGCCCGACGGGGCGCTCGTCGCCCCCGGGCCGCAGGCCGCGATGATCGCCGGGACCACCGTCATTCCGGCCAGGCCGAAGACGCTCGACTTGAGGATCCCGCGTCGGCTGACCGGTCGGTCAAACAGGGAGAGATCGGGACGCTTGTCGGTATCGCCCATCAACATGTCCTTCCTCTGCTCGGCGGTGAGGCCGACGCGGTCCAACAGAAACCAACAGAGCAGGACGGATTGTCGCAGGTGCGGCAGAGCCGGTGTCAAGAGGCAAAGTGGAGGTTTGGCGCTTTGTGTTGGAATGGCCCGACCCGCCGTCCCGATCGCGCCCCCGTCCCTCGCTTCCTGGGCTGAGCCAGTCCGCCGCGGCCGCCGACTCGAGCAAGTTGGTGGCGCCGATCGGACGCGGGTCCGTGCGGACGGGTCAGGCCCGCGCGGCTGATCGGGTGTGCGAGACCGCCCCCGTCCCATCGGCCGCACCACGGTCCGCGTACACCCGGGCGATCGAGGCTGCGCGGTTGTGCACACCGAGCGATGCATACGCGTTCTCGAGATGCGTCCTCACCGTGTGGGGCGAGACCGACAGGATCTCCGCGATGCTCGCGTTGGTGTGTCCCTGGGCGACCAGGGCCAGGATCTCCGACTGGCGCGGTGTCAGGTGAAGCTCGGCCGCGGGACTCGGGAGGTGGGGATCGAGCCGGCCGAGCACCCGCGCGAGGTGACGTGCGAGGATCTCGAGGATGTCTCGCTCCCGGTCGGTGAAGTCTCGACGGCGCGCGTCAAAGGTGAGGCCGCGCGCGACCCCATCGCGGGTGGGCATCCACACGTCCATGGGGTACTCGACGCCCTGTCGCCTCCCGAACTCGCGATAGAGATCGGTCCGTCGGTAGGCCGCGAGCGTCATCACGTCCGTGATGCGCACCGCGTGGCCGATATTCCCCGGCAGCGGGCCGAAGGGGATCTGGAACCGCACCTCGTCCATGAGGTGCCATTCAGACTCAGACCACGGTAGCGCCTCGCCGGCGATCCACACCCTCTTCGCTGGCTCCCAGGGCGCTCCCTCGAGGTAGGCGACCCTGTCCGCGGCCGGCGTCAGGCGGCGGATCGCCGCCAGGACGGTCAGGGGCAGGGGCTCGTCGGCTGTGCCGGTCGACGCCTCGGCCACGATGGCCAGGACGGCGTCGTAATCGCGCTCGGACAGGCGCACCACCACAGGAAGATACGACGTTCGTCCGATGGCGCCAAGGCCGGCCTTCGACGAGGCTCCTGCGGAGTTTCCGCGATCGGGCACCCGATCCGGGACGATCGCGCTCGCGTCGGTCCAGCCTTGGGGGTTTCCATGCCTCGCGTCCCCCGCTCCTGCCCGCTGGCGGCCCTGCTGATCGTCGCGACGCTGGCGTCGTCGGCCTGTGCCGGCGCGACGGCCGGCTCGACACCGCTCCCGACGCCTTCGATGCCGAGCGCCCCGCCAGCGGCAGCGCCGGCCGCAGCCTCGCCGACCCCTTCGGGTCCTGTCGCACCCGCCGCCTCGGGGTCGTCGCCAGGCGCGCCGTCCGCAGCACCCTCGGCCCCGCCCCTGGCGTTCACGTCGCCGCGGTACCCGTACTCGATCACGCTCACCGCGGACTGGACCGTCTTTGCTCGCCCGGGGCAGTGGAAAGGCTTCATCCTCGAGTCCGGGACGCAGGGAACCGATTCCTATACCGACAGCGCCGTGCCGGTGGACTGGAACTTCGAGGTCGGCTTCCTGCCCGTGGCGTCGGACGCGACGCTGGCAAGCTGGGTCGCGGCCGAGGCCCCGCGTACGATCGTCAGCGATTGCGCGGGTCGAACGCCAGGCCCGCCCACCTCGGTCGGGGGACACCTGGTCGTGCTCCAGCGGGTGGGCTGCCCCCAGTACTTCGTCCTCAACGCATTCCTCGTCGATGGTCGGCAGGGCGTTCTTCTCCAGTGGCTCTCACCGCTCGGGCAGGAGGTCGCCGACCAGGCCGAGTTCCTCGCGATCCTGGCGACGCTCAAGCTCCGCTAACGGCGGGCGCAACGACGGCACGGACGCCGCGCCTCGAGGCGCCGCGATCGTTTCCGGGGCCGATCGGGGTCCGCCGACTCGGCTCGTCTCTCGCGCGACGCTCGTGATAGCCGCGCCGGCCGGATCCCGCCGATCGAGCCCAAGCGTCCGCTCGCTCCAGGACGCCGGGACCGACTACACCACGACCGCGTCGATCCCCAGCATCTGCGCGAGCCGAAGCAGCTGCTCGGTCCAACCGCCCGCCGCTGCGGCCATGTGATGGGGAGCGCCGCCGGCGCACCAGCGATCGCACCACTTGTCGATCGGCAGGTCGTGGTGCCGGAAGAGCGTCTGGGGCGCCGAGATCGGGCGGGGCGGGAAGGGCAGGAACGCGCCCTCGGAGATCACGAACCGCCAGCCCCCCTCGCCCGTCGTCACGAGGGCGAGGTTCGTCACCGGCCCGGGCTGGTAAGCGAACTCGAAGCCGGCCCCGAAGCCGTGCACCCCCTCGTAGTAGATGGAGTGCTTGACCTTGACGCCGCCCGGCGTCGCGAGGGCCGGGTTGCCGTGCCCGTCGTGCGAGAACATGACGGCGTCGTTCTCGAAGTCGATGACGTAGTTCTCGACCGTCGTCGCCTGGCCCGCGAGCTCCTGGAGGATGAGCTGGGCGACGGCGCAGTTCACGTCGCCCTCCGGAGCCGCCGGGATGCCGATGCCGCACAGGCGGCCGGTCCCGTACGACGGGATGATCCCGACGCGCGGGTCGGTCAGCCAGACCTGGTCGAAGGCGGTGACGGCGTCGAACTCGTTCTCCCGGACGACCGACTCCAGCGCGAGCGCCAGGCGGACGGAGCGCTCGAACATCGGCGCCTCCATCTCGACCCGGTATCGGTCGCGCTCGCGGGCGACCTCGGCGTCGACCTCGGCCTGCGGCACCTCCCCGAACCGGCGGGCGATCTTCTCCGGCTCGAGCGGCCAGACCACCGGACCGACGTCCTGGCGGAGCGACAGCCCGTCGAACATGAGATCGGTCATCCCCTCGAAGGGGTGGCCGATCAGCCCGATCCGGGCGGTCCGGAGCCGCCGTCGGACCGCCGCCGCGGCGATCGTGTCGCGTACCTTCTGCCGGCCCTCGGGGTCGTCGAGTCGCGATGTGACCATCGTGTAGTCGCGGCCGGTGCGCAGCAGGACGGCGGTGAGCTCCGGGATGCCGGCCATCCCGGAGTTGAGCATGACGACGTCGAAGCCGTCGCTCTCGCCGAGGCGGCCGATCTTCTGGGCGTTCCAGACGAGGACCGGGGCGGTGGTATCGATGAGGGCGCGGGCCGGGACGATCCCCTTGGTATAGGCGAGCTCCATCGCCACGATGATGTCGACGTCCTCGGCGTTGAAGAGGCGCGCCGCGGCCGCCGCCTGATGCTCCTCCTCCACCAGGCCGGCGTGGACGACGTCGCCGTACTCGGCGAGGAGGTCGGCGATGCCTTGCGCCGCTGCGGTGGCGGCCGGGCGCATGTGGCCGGTCTTGTTGTAGTCGTCCTCGAGCAGGGCCATGACCAGGACGCCGATCTTGGGCTTCACCGTCACCTCTGACCTCCCCATGGGATCCGCGGCCTCAGCCGCCCATCTCCTGCCCCGCGGCCATCGCCGGCGGGGGCTCCGCGATGAACAGTGGCCGAAGGACGTCGAACAGCTCGAGATAGCGGCGGTACGCCTCTTCGTAGACGCCCGCGCTCGTCGGGTCCGGTTCGTATCGCTCTCGCGGGCGGACCATCGCCCGACACGCCTCGTCGAGGTCGCGGAACACGCCCGTGGCGACCCCGGCGAGCATCGCGTCCCCGAGGATAGCGGCGTCGCCGCCTTCCAGGGTGACCACGGGCAGCCGGCACACGTCGGCCTTGATTTGGGTCCAGAGCGAGCTGCGGGCCCCGCCGCCATGCGACCGCACCTCGCCGGCCCGGGCCCCGGCATCCGTCAGCAGCTCGAGGTTGCGCCGGAGCATGAAGGCGACGGCCTCAAGGACGGCCCGCGCGAAGTGGGCGCGCTCGTGGCCCAGTGTGAAGCCGAAGAAGACGCCGCGGGCGCGCGGCTCGTATTCGGGGCTGAACGCCCCGGACAGGTGCGGCAGCATGACCAGCCCGTCGGAGCCTGCCGGCGCGGTCGCCGCCAGCTCGGTCAGGAGCTCGTACGCGCTGCCGCCCTCGGCCGCCGCGCGGGCGACCTCAGGCCCGCCGAACCGATCCCGGAACCAGGTAAGGGCCATGCCTCCGGTCGGGCACACCGGACAGTACAGGTAGCCGCCCGGGGCCGAGTGGACGTAGACGGGGGTCCGGCGGGTGGGATCCCCGTCCGACCGCTCGACCGAGGCCTGGAGCGTGAGCGCGCCGCCGGTGCTCTCGGAGATCACCCCGGGACCGATGTTGCCGACGCCCACCGCGCCTGCGCCTTGGTCCATCCCGCCCGCGACCACCGGGATCCCCGATGTCAGGCCGAGCGCATCCGCGGCGGTGGGGGTCAGGCGGCCGACGACGGTGCCGGTTCCGGCCAGCTCGGGGAGCCGCTCGGGCCCGATCCCGACCGCCTCGAGCATCTCGCCCCACCAGCGGCCCGTCCGGATGTCGTACACGAGCGAGGTGGACTGGATGCCGCCGTCGGTCACGAAGCGACCCGTGAGCCGGTGGAGGAGGAAGTCCTCGACGAGCAGGAAGCGGGCGGCCGACGCGAAGAGCCCGGGCTCGTTGCGGCGCAGCCAGAGCATCTTGCAGGCCGGCCAGGTCGGCACGACTGCAGGGACCCCGGTCGTCGCGTAGACCGTGCCGTCGTCGAAGCGGGAGGCGAGCTCCCTCGCCTCGCGATCGGCTCGGTTGTCAAGCCAGACGATGGCCGGACCGAGCGGTCGCCCGTCGGCCGCGACGGGCACGAGCGTCTCGCCCTGGCTCGAGACCGCCATCGCCGCGACGTCGTCGCGCCCCGCCCGGCCCTCGGCCAGGACCCTCCGGACGGCGTTCGTGGCGGCGCGCCAGTACGTCTCGGCGGCGAGCTCGACCCGGTCCGGCGAGGGCGTGTCGAGGGCGTACTCCTCGACCGCCGCGGCCAGGCACCTTCCGGCCTCGTCGTAGAGCCCGGCCTTCAGGGCCGTCGTTCCGGCATCGACGCCGAGCAGGAGGGCCACGGTGGCGCCGCGGATCAGTCCAGGCCGTGCTTCGCCGCGGCGACCGTGGGCTCCGCCCCATCCTTGACGACGTCGCGCAGCGCGTCCAGGAACCGCTCGGGGCTCCGGGCCTGCAGGACGTTCCGTCCGAAGACCACGCCCCGGGCGCCGGCCCGCACGGCGGCGGCGGCGAGCTCGAGTGCGTCGACCTCCCGGGGGGCCTTCCTGGAGCCCAGGGCGAGGACCGGGACCGGGGTCGCGGCGACGATCTCGGAGAAGCGCTCGCCCGTGTAGAACGTCTTGACCAGGTCGACGCCGAGCTCGGCGACCACCCGGCAGCCCACGGCGATCTGCTCGTGGCGCTCTTCCGGCGAGAGGTCCTCGTGGCCGGCGGGGTACACCTCGCCGACGATCGGGACGCCCGCCTGTCGCTTGCTCGACACGGCTCGCGCCACGACCTCGACGTTCTCTGCGTCGACGGCCTCCGAGCCGGTCTTGATGGACATCCCGACGAGGACCACGTCCGCCCCGATCGCGACGGCCTCCGCGGCCGTGAGGACGGGCACGCTCCGGCTCTCGTGGTAGGCCCACTGCGTCGCGTACTGCGTGCCCCAGTTGAGGCGGATCATCATCGCCGGCGCGCCGCGCCGCTTGAAGACCTCCCGAACGTGGCCGGCCATGCCCGGGCTGAGCAGGATGGCGTCGGCGGCCGCCAGTCGACCGACGACGGCGGGCAGGTCGTTGAAGCCCGGCCGGGGACCGTTGTAGAGGCCGTGGTCGACGGCCACGACGATCGCGTTCCCCTCCAGCAACCGGGCCAGGCGGATCTCCTCGCCGCTGCTCACGTTCAGGCCCTCCGCTCCGGGGTCGCGCGCCGATCCCGGTCATGGGACGCGATCAGGTGTCGGACATGTTCCGAACGACGTCCGGCATCGTACCAATCGGGTTTTGGTTGTCAAGCGAATCGAGCACGGGCCCGCCTTGTCGTGCGCGCCTCGGACCGCCGCCTGGCGCGATTCATGTCGCGTCTGCGTTCGTTCAGGTTCGGATTGACTCGTCGTGGGCGTTGCGCTAGTGTCGCAGCCGTGCGCGTTCGGCGATGGGCGATGTCGCGCCGGCCCCGACGGCGGCGGCGAGCCCCTCGCCTCCCGACGGTTCGCGCCCACGCCGCCCCGCGGTGGAGCGGCGGGCCAGGCATCGGAACGAGAGAGCGCAACGAAGATCAGGCGGGGCTCGGCGCGCTGGACGGCAAGTCCGGGTCCGGTGGCCGACAGAGGATGCCTATGAGGCAGGACTGACGAGGCGCTGCCCATCGCTCGCCGAGCTGCGAAGCCGGCGAACCGTGTTCGATGGGACGTGCGCGTGGCAACCGGAGGAGGCGTCGCGCGCCGGCCGGGAAGGCGAGTCCAGCCGCCCGGCCGCCCGCACACCGGAAAGGAGTCACGGGTGCTGGACCGCAGACTGAAGTTGCTGGTCACGAGCCTGGCCATCGGCGGGCTCGCAATACAGGGGTGCAGCGCCGGCGCCACGACGGCCCCGAGTAGCTCGCCGGCCGCGTCCCAGGCCGCCGCGTCGCCGTCCGGGTCTGCGGCCGCATCCCAGGCCGCGTCGCCCTCGCCGCTCGAGCCCGCGACCCTGACCCTCTGGCAGAACTACGGGACCGAGGCGAACGCGCCGGCGACGTACAACCTCGTCAAGGCGTTCGAAGCGCTGCACCCGGGCGTCACGATCAACGTCGTCGCCCAGCCCGCCGCCAACTACTTCCCCCTGCTGCAGGCGGCGGCGATCTCGAAGACCGGCCCCGACCTGGTGACCATGTGGACCGGCCTGTTCGCCCTCAAGTACAAGACCTTCCTGCAGCCGCTCAACGATGTCGTCCCGATGGCGGACCTCCTGAAGCTCAAGGGGATCGAGTACAGCTCGGTCAACTTCAACCCCGACAATGGCGTCCTCGTCGTGCCGCTCGAGGTCCAGTTCTACAACGGCTTCTACAACAAGACGCTCTTCCAGAAGGCGGGCCTCGATCCCAACAACTTCCCGACCACCTGGGATGAGCTGTTCGCGGCCTGCCAGAAGCTGAAGGCTGCCGGCATCACCCCGTTCGTCTACGGGACCGGCGGCCAGGCGCTCGGCGGTGGCTTCTATCCCTGGTACGACGCCAGCTACATGATGATGTTCCTGTCGCCGACGGACTGGAAGAAGCTCTACGACGGAGAGCTCTCCTGGACCGACCCGACCGTGGTCTCGCAGTTCAACAAGTGGGCCTCGCTGTTCACCCAGGGCTACACGAACAAGGACGTCGTCACGAACAGCGACTCGATCGCCCAGTTCGAGGCCGGCAAGGCGGCGATGACCCTGGAAGGCACCTGGCAGATCGCCGAGTTCCAGCAGAAGATGGGCGACAACGTGGGTGTCTTCCTGCCGCCCTTCTCCGACACACCGCTCAAGGGCGTGGTCGAGTACTCCGGCGACGGCTTCTCGATGACGACCTACTCGCAGCACAAGACCCAGGCGGCGGCATTCCTCGCCTTCCTGGCCTCCGACGCCGCGCAGAAGATCGTCGCCGACTCGGGACTGATCCCGGCCAAGGAGGGCTTCTCGACCGATAGCCGGATGGCGCAGGACCTGCTGGCCTTTGCGGCCACCAAGGGGTACACGCGCTATCCGATGATCGACAACGTCATCCAGCCGGAGGTCAGCGACCCGGTCGGGACGAAGCTCCTGAATGCCCTGTTCTCCGGCGCGATGTCCGTCCAGGACGCGCTGAACAGCCTCAAGTCAGCCCTGATGGCCCTGCCCGCCGACCGGCGCGGCAGCACCTACCAGTAGGGATCCGGTCCCCAGGCCGGGGCGGCAGCCTCGCCCCGGCCTGGTCCCTGCCTGGGGAGCTCGAGTGGATGACGTCGTGACGGTCCGTTCGGCCGCCCGCAGCGGGGCCACCGACCTGGCTCCGCGCAAGACCGGTCGGCTCAAGCGGGCCGAGCGCCGTGCGGGGATCCTCTTCAGCCTGCCCGTCGTCTGCCTCTACCTCGCGCTGCTGGCGCTGCCGATCGCCCAGACCTTCTACTACAGCTTCACCCAGTGGGACGGGATCACCGCGACCTGGACGGGCATGGGCAACTACACCCGCCTCCTCAGCGATCCGACCTTCTGGCGGGTCGTCCTCAACAACGGCTTCCTGCTCGCCTCGATCCCGTTCGCGATCCTGATCCCCCTCCTGGTCGCCTTCCTGCTGAACGAGCACGTCCCCGGCTGGCGCTTCTTCCGCTCGGTCTACTTCCTCCCGACCGCGATCTCCTGGGTCGTGATCGGGATGGTCGCGACCCGGTTCTTCGCCGAGCGAGGCCTGCTCAACGCGATCCTGTCGGCGATCGGGATCGGGGCGCTCCAGACGGACATGCTGTCCCGCGACAACACGGCGATGCTGGCCGTGATCCTGACCTTCATCTGGTCGGTCTTCGGGACGAACACGATCATCTTCATCACCGGGATGGCGACCCTCGACCGGGACGTCTACGAGGCGGCCAAGGTCGACGGGGCGAGCCCCTGGGCGACGTTCCGGTTCGTGACGATCCCGCTGCTCATGCGGTTCATCCAGTTCGCCTTCATCCTGACCCTGATCACGGGCTTCACCGCGCTGTTCAGCCTGATCTTCATCATGACCGAGGGCGGCCCGGGCTTCGGGACGACGACCCTGGAGTTCTTCGTCTACCAGTCGGCGTTCGCCAATGGCGTCTTCGGCTACGCGGCCGCGATCGGCGTCGTGCTCTTCTTGGTCGTCTTCGCCATCAGCCTCGCCCAGCTGCGGCTGCTGCGCAGCAGGGGCGAGTAGGTGGCCCCGATGATCACCGCTCGGCGCGCGCGGCGAGGGCTCATCTTCCTGGTCCTGTGCGTCGTCGTCGTGGTCATGCTCTACCCGTTCTGGTTCATGGCCGAGACGTCCCTCCGCTCGTACGCCCAGTGGCTCGCCGGGTCCGGGTATTCGCTCGACAGCTGGCGCGACCTGTTCGACAAGCTCCCGGTCGTGCAGCAGCTGGTGAACTCGTCGGTGGTCACCTGCGCCGCCGTCGGATTGATCCTCATCGTGAGCACGACCGGCGGCTTCGCCTTCGCCAAGCTCCATTACCCGGGATCGCCCGTGGTCTTCCTGGCGATCCTGGCCGGGATGATGATCCCCGTCCAGTCGATCATCATCCCCGAGTTCGTGAACGTGGCCAGCGTCGGCCTGGTCAACCAGTACCCGGGAGCGATCCTGGTGTACGCCGCGCTGGGGGCGCCGCTCGGCACCTACCTGATGGCGACGTATTTCCGGGGCGTGCCCACCGAGCTGGTCGAGGCGTCGCTCATGGACGGAGCCTCCTACTGGCAGATCTTCATCCGCGTCATGCTCCCCCTCGCCATACCGGCCATCGTCACGGTCGGAGTCCTGCAGTTCATCCAGGTCTGGGACGACCTGCTGATCGGTCTGTTGTTCCTGCAGACCCCTGACGTTCGGACGATCACCGTCGGCCTGGCCACCCTTCAGAGCTCGCACATCATCCCCGTCCCGATGCTCATGGCGGGCTCGCTCCTGAGCGCCCTGCCGGCCGTCCTCGTGTACCTCTTCTTCCAGCGCCAGCTCATCACGGGCCTGACGATGGGGATGGGCAAGTGATCGGCGACGTCGGGCTCAGCGCGCGCGACCGCCGCGACCTGATCGCGGGGCTCCTCGATGCTGAAGGCCGGGTCTCGGTCGGCGACCTCTCGGACCGGTTCGGGGTGACCGATGTCTCCATCCGACGCGACCTCGTGATCCTCGAGGATGCCGGCCGCCTGCGGCGCGTCCACGGCGGTGCCGTGTCGATGTCGCGCGCGGGCACGCAGGGCGCCTACGCGGCGAAGGCGCGCGAGAACCGCGAGCGAAAGGCCAGGATCGGGACGGCCGCAGCCAGCCTCATCAAGGCCGGCGACGTCGTCGCGTTCGACTCCGGCTCGACCGTGGCCCAGGTCGCCGTCCAGATGCCGGGACCCCTCCGCCGGAGCAATGCGATCACGGCCGTGACGCACTCACTGCCCGTGGTCGAGGAGATCGCCAGCTGGGACAGCCCGCACCTGGTCTGCCTGGGCGGCCTCTACCTGCCCGACTACCGGGCGCTCGTCGGGCCGCAGACGGTGGCGGACCTGCGCGAGCTGTCGGCCGACATCGTCTTCCTGGGCTGCGATGGACTGACGCTCGAGACCGGCCTGACCACGCCCCACGTCCTCGTCGCGGAAGTCGGCGCCACGATGGCCGCCTCCGGCCGGCGGGTCGTCGCCGTCGCCGACGCCAGCAAGATCGGCCGCCGAGGGTTCACGCCGATCGTCCCGTTGAGCGCCATCCACGTCCTTGTCACGAACGACGATGCGGATCCGGTCCAGCTCCAGGCCGCCCGCGAGACCGGCATCGAGGTCATCCTGGCATGAACGGTCGGCTCGCCGACAGGGTCGCCATCGCCACCGCCTCGCCGCGTCCCACCCCCGCCTCCCCGCGCCCCGGGCGCGGCTGACGGCGGACGACCGGAGCCGCGATGGCCGCCCGCCTCATCCGCGACTGGGCGTACCGCGGCTTCGAGGCCTGGATCCTCGAGAATGCCCGCCTTCGGGTGACCGTCCTCCCGGAGCTCGGCGGGCATGTCTTCCAGCTCGTGGACAAGGCCGCCGATCGAGACCTGCTCTGGCACAACCCGCGCACGGCCCCACGCCGGGCGCCGTTCGGGGCCCACTTCGACGACTGGTGGTCCGGGGGCTGGGACGAGATCTTCCCGTCCGGCGACGTCGCCCGGTTCCACGGCGAGCCGCTACCGTACATGGGTGAGCTCTGGTCGGTCCCCTGGACGGCGGCCGTGGCCGACGCTCCGCCCGGGACGGCAGCGCTCGCGACCACCGGGCTCGGCACGATCGCACCGGCCCGCCTCGAGCGGACCCTCGAGCTGCGCGACGACGAGCCGGTCCTCCGCGTGCGCTACCGCCTGAGGAATCTCGACGTCCGGCCACTCCCGTTCCTGTGGGGCATCCACCCGTGCTTCGCGGTCACGCCGGACCACCGCATCGACCTCCCGGCGACCCGGATGCTCGTAGGCGTCTCCTCGGGGCCGTCGATGGGCGAGGTCGGCATCGCCTACCAGTGGCCGGACCAGCCCGACCCGACGGCGGCGAGCGGGTCGCGGGACGTCCGGTGCGTCCTGCCGGCCTCGGCGGTCGCGTTCGGCGGCCACTGGGCGACCGACCTCGGTGAGGGTTGGCTGGCGCTCACGGATGCCGCCGCCCGGCGAGGCATCGCCCTGGCGTTCCCGCTGGACGTCTTCCCCCACGCCTGGCTCTGGCAGGTATACGGCGGGTGGCGGGGCCACTACCACGTGTGCCTCGAGCCGTGGACCGGCCATCCGATGCAGCTCGAGGAGGCGGAGGCCGCCGGTCGCGCTCGCTCGCTCGAGCCCGGCGAGTCGCTGGAGGCCGAGCTGGCGTTCGTCCTGTTCGATGGGCGCGACCGTGTCGGGTCCGTCGAGCACCGCGGCGACGGCTACACGGTCCGCTGAGGGAGCCAAGATGTACCAGGGCATCCGCCTGAGGCCGCCGCTGTTCGAGGTGGGCCTGAAGGGTTACCTCTACGGCGCGGCCGCGCTGCGCCTGGCGAGGGAGGCCGAGCGGGCGAGCTTCGAGCACGGCGTCGGCGTCATCTTCGACCCCCAGCTCGTCGACATCCCGGCGATCGCCCGGGAGACCGAGCACCTGCTCGTGTTCGCCCAGCACATGGACCCCGTCGAGGTCGGGCGCGGCGCCGGGGCCGTCCTGCCCGAGGCGATCAAGGAGGCCGGCGCGGTCGGGACGATGCTCAACCATTCCGAGCGGCGGATGACCCTCGCCGAGATCGACCGGGCCATCCAGCGGGCGGACGAGGTTGGGCTCGCCACGATGGTCTGCGTCGACTCGCCCGAGGAGGCCGCCGCGATCGCGCACCTCGCGCCGAACATCGTCCTGGCCGAGCCGCCCGAGCTGATCGGCGGGGATCGCTCGGTCGCCGCGGGCATGCGCGGGTTCGTCGAGCGGACGATCGACCTCGTGGGGCGGGTCGACCCCGGCATCATCGTGATGTGCAGCGCCGGCATCCGGACGCCGGAGGACGTGGCCGAGATGGTCGGGCTCGGGGTGGGCGCGACCGGCTCGACGAGCGGGATCCTGAAGGCCGAGGACCCCGTCGCCCAGATGCGGGCGATGATCGCCGCCATGAGCGAGGCCTGGGCCCGGCTGCACCCGACCGACGAGAAGATCGAGGCTCGCCCCGGGGCATAGCCCGCGGGCAGCGCCTGCACAGGAGAGGGATCGCATGGTCGTCCAGCACAGCACGGTCCAGGTCCGGAGCGACCTGCACAAGCCGATGTTCCACGACGTGACGGACGCGGCGAAGGCGGTCGTCGCGGAGTCGGGCATCCGGATGGGGATCCTGACGGTCTACTCGCAGCACACGACGTGCAGCGTGCTCATCCAGGAGGAGTCGCACGACGTCCTGTACGACGGCACGAAGTTCCTGCTCCAGGACATGCTCGACCGCCTCGAGGCGATCGTGCCGACCTGCCGGCGTGAGGGGCAGTATCTCCACCCGGGCAGCGAGCACATCCGCCATGCGGTCGGGAACCTCGGCGAGGAGGCCGTCTGGAGCCTGAACACCGACGCGCACATCCGCTCGGCCTTCATCGGTCGCTCCGAGACCATCCCCATCGTCGACGGACGGCTCGAGCTGGGCGATTTCGGGCAGGTCTACTTCGTCGACTTCGACGGGGTGAGGGAACGCGACAGGACCGTCCACTTCCAGCTGCTGGGCGAGTAGGAGCCGGCGCTCGAGCTGTCGGTTTCGCATGTTTCCGGGACCAATGACCCCTTGACCGCGCGGGGCGCGCGAGGGAACCTCGCGACGATCCCCTGCCCAGAGGGCACATGCTCGAGCCGTCCGCGCACCTGGGGCCCGCCGCCCCGACGTCCCGTCGCTTGCGGTGGGCCTCGAGCTGCCGCCAGGCCGACCCCATCGAGCGGCCGTGACCAGCGCGATCGACGTCGACCTCGAACGGCTCGTGCGCGAGCGCCTGCTGGCGGTCCTCGCGCCCGACGTCCGCCCCTATCCGAACGTTCGCTGGGTCGACCGCAGCCGCCCCAACGGTCCCGCGCGCGACGGTGAGCTCGACCTCGTCCTGGTCGACCCAGTTCGCGGCATCCTCGCGCTCGAGGTCAAGGGCGGCGTCGTGAGCCGTGACGCGTACGGGCGCTGGTTCGCGGGTCGCCGGCACCTCGAGGAGAACCCCTTCCGCCAGGTCGAGACCGGCAAGCACGTCCTCGAGCGCAAGATCGCCGCCCACCCCGACTGGCACGCACCGAAGCCCCGCCTCCTCCATGTCGTCGCCTTCCCGCAGAGCGATCGGGAGGACCTCCTCCGCCACCACCGTGACCTCGGGCCGGAGGCCCCGCTCGACCTCGTCATCGACCGCGCCGACCTCGAGACGCCCGCCTCGACCGCGGCCGCCCTCGTTCGCGTCTTCGCCTTCTGGTCTGGCGACGGCGTCCGCGACCGCACCTTGACCGCCGAGCAGCTGACCACCATCCACGACGTCATCGAGCCCGACGTGGTCCTCCGCGCCCTCCTCCACGCCGACCTCGACGAGGGCGAGCGCGCGATCCTCGCGCCGACCCACCACCAGCTCCACCTCCTGCGGACGCTCGCCTGCGAACGACGTGCTTCGATCGTCGGCGGGGCGGGCTCGGGTAAGACGCTCCTCGCGATCGAGAAGGCCCGCTCCCTCGCCGCGACCGGCTTCGACGTCCTCCTCGTCTGCTTCAACTCGCCGCTGGCCGGGACGCTCGGTGCCCACCCCGAACTCGCGCCGCACATCGCGAGCGGACGGCTCGCCGTTCAGACCTACCACCAGCTGGCTCGCTGGCTCGCGCTCGAGGCTGGCGTGCTCCCGCCCGAGCCGGCGCATCCGACCCAGGACTGGTGGGATCGCGCCCTGCCCGAGGCGCTCGACGCCGCGATCGGCCGACTCGACCGACGCTGGCAGGCCGTCGTCGTCGACGAGGGCCAGGACTTCGCGCCCGGCTGGCTCGAGTCGCTCGACCTCCTCCTCGTCGAGCCCGGCATCGACGACCTCTACCTCTTCCACGACCCCGCGCAGTCGCTCTACCGTCCCGACGCGACCGCGACCCTCGGCCTGAAGGAGTTCCCGCTCCCCGACAATTGCCGGAACGCGCGCCCGATCCACGACTTCGCCTACCGGCATTGCGCCGGGATCGAGGCGGAGCCGATGCGCGAGGACGGCCGCCCGGTCGAGATCGTCGAGGCCGAGCCCGGCGACCCGACCGTCGAGGCGGTGCGGGAGGCGCTCCACCGGCTGGTCCGGGAGGAAGGCGTGGAGCGCGGGCGGATCGGCGTGCTCGTCGGGCAGGCGCTCGAGCACTCGGCCCTCTGGCGGCGGCGTCGCCTGAAGGGCGGCCTCGAGCTCTGGAACGGCAGCGTCGACGGCGCCGGTCACTCGCTCGGCCTGCGCTCGGACCTCGTGCCGCGGCAACCGGCAGGCACGATCGCGATCGAGACGATCCACCGGGCGAAGGGCCTCGAGTGGGACGTCGTCGTCCTGGCCGAGCTGCGCCCGGACGACGCGCGCCTCGAGATGCTGCTCTACATCGGCGCCAGCCGAGCGAAGCACCACCTGGTCGTGATCGCGCCGCCGGAGCTGGCGCGGCGGCTGGAGGCTCAGCGATGAGTGCGGCGGGGAGGAGGATCCTGGCGACCCCAGGCCCGCTGAGCCACGGCTCGGAGCATCCGGCCGGAACCCAGCCGCTCCCAGGTCCCGTCGGCGAAACCTGCGTCGATGACCAGCGTCCGCTCGCTGCGTCCGGCACTGATCTCGGCAAGGACACGCGCCATCGCTTCCTTGGCGGTCGGGAAGGAGTCCAGGACGCGGTTCGACGGGATGAGCCGCACGCGATAGGCGACCGCCCCGTCGATGCGGATGTCGAATCCGTGCTCGAGGCCGGGGAACACGCCCCGGCGAACGGTGTTCGGAGCCGGATGCTCAATCTTCGTAGTCATGGCGTTCGCGCTTCATGGCGCGCCGTGCAGAGAGAGTCGAGGAGCGAGCCCGGGTCAACGATGGGCGGGTCGTGGCGGAAGGCGGTGCCGTCCCCAGGCAGCCTGCGCGAGCCCTCGGAGGACCCGACCGGCGCTGAGCCGATGCCAGCTCCCGTCCGCGAGGCCCGAGTCGACGATCAGGGTTCGTTCGCTGCGACCAGCGCTGATCTCAGCAAGCACGCGAGCGAATGCTTCCTTCGCCGTCGGATAGGAGTCGAGAACCCGGTTCGAGGGGATCAGCCGCACGCGATAGGCGACCGCCCCATCGATGCGGATGTCGAAGCCGTGCTCGAGCCCCGGGTGGATCCCGCGTCGGACGGAACCCGGTGCGGGGGCCTCAGCCTTCGTCGTCATGGCGCTCGCGCTTCGTGGCGCGCCGTGCGGAGATGAGCCGGATGGTATCGCCTCGAACCGTGAAGGTCACGACGATGATGCGATCGAGATTCGAGAGACCGATGGTTCGCCATCGGAGTCCGCCGTCCGGGTGCCTCAGGTCGGGCCGTTCGTCGCCGAGTGGATCGTCGAAGACCGACGCCGCCTCGTCGAACGAGACGCCGTGCATCGACTGGTTCCGGGCCGCTTTCCAGACGTCCCAGTCGAACCCCATCCGACCGACCGTATCGGGGCGGACTCATCGGGCCGTCATCCGTTGCTTATCGGCACCGATCGCGACAGCCGAGCTGGCACGGCCCGAGCCGAGGATGGGCGCGTGACCGCCGACACGCTCGTACCGGAGCGCGCCGTGCACGAGGGCACGACGCGGCTGGACGCGGGCCTCACGCCCGAGCAGCGCGACATCGTCGAGTGGGGCGATGGCCCCCTCGTCGTCATCGCCGGCGCTGGCACGGGCAAGACGCGGGTCATCGTCGAGCGCGTCCGCTGGCTGCTCGAGACGAAGGGCGAGGCCTCCGTCGGGGCGAAGGACGAAGCGGCCGACCCCTTCGCCCGCCCCCTCCTGCCCGAGCAGATCCTCGTCCTGACCTACAACGTCAAGGCCGCAAAGGAGCTCGCCGACCGGATCGAGGCCGCCGTCGGGCCCGCCGTCCGCTCACGCCTCGCGGTCAGCAACTTCCACGCCTTCTGCCACCGGATCCTGACCGAGTCCGCCGCCGACGCCGGCCTCCCCGCCCGCCCCGACGTCCTCGACGGCGTCGGCCAGGTCCTCCTGCTGCGCGACCTCCGGCCCAGCCTGCCGCTCCTCTACTACGCCGGCGGCAGCAACCCCAACTACTGGCTCGACCAGTTCGTCGCCTTCCTCAACCGGGCCAAGGACGAGCTTGTCACGCCGGCCGACTTCCAGGGCTACGTCGAGCGCGAGCGGGCCGCCTTCGGGGACCGCGACGGCAGCTACGAGCGGGCGCTCGACCGCCTCCGGGCGCAGGGCAACCTCGAGCCGCTTCGCAAGGTCCGCCCCACGTACGCCGACCTTCGCCGGGCCGAGCGCGCGATCGAGGCCGGGGACGAGACGGCCGCCGCGGACCCCACCGCCCTCGAGAAGGCCGCCGACCGCGAGGCCCGCCGCACCGTCGCCGGCAACGGCCACGCCGAGCCGCGCTGGACCTTCACCGAAGCCGAGCGCACGGCCATCGATCGCCTCGCCGCCACCTACGTCGTCGACGCGGCCGCACTCGAGGTCCTCCGCCTCTCGGAGCTCGCCCTCGTCTACCGCGCCTACCAGGACGAGCTCGAGCGGCGCGGCGCGCTCGACTTCGGCGAGCAGATCGCCGCGGTCGCCACGCTCTTCAAGCACCGCCCGAACGTCCTGCGCCGCTACCAGCGCCAGTACCGCTACATCCTCGTCGACGAGTTCCAGGACGCGAACATCGCCCAGATCGAGCTCATCGAGCTGCTCGGCCGGACGCCCGACCGGCCCGACAACGTCATGGTCGTCGGCGACGACGACCAGTCGATCTACCGCTTCCGGGGCGCGAGCTTTGCCGCCTTCGTCGAATTCGACCGCCGCTTCAGCGGTCCACCCGCGCACGACCCGAGCGCGCCCGCGCCCGGCCTTCCGCCCCGCCGCCGGGTCGAGACCAACTTCCGCTCGACGCCGCCGATCCTCGCCGCCGCCAACCGCCTGATCTGCCGCAACCTCCTCCGCTACGAGCCCGATAAGCGCCTCGCCCCCGACCGCGACGGCGACGCCCCGGTCGAGCTGGCCACCTGCGCGGGCGCCCAGGACGAGGCCGAGGCGATCGTCGAGCGGATCCAGGCGCTCACCGGCTGGGACCCCGCGATCGGCAGCGAGCCCGCCATCCCCTGGTCGAGCTTCGCCGTCCTCTACCGCAAGCACCGCCACCGCGACGCGATCGTCGGTCGGCTGCGCGAGGCCGGCATCCCGTACACCGTGTCCGGCGGGCTCTCGCTGTTCGAGGCGCCCGAGATCCGCGACCTCGAGCAGAGCCTGCGTGCGATCGCCGACCCCGAGGCGGACGTCGCCCTCGCGCGGATGCTCACGGCCGGCCCCTGGCGGCTCGACGCGCTCGAGCTGCTGCGCGTCGCCCGGATGGCGAAGTTCGACGGACGCCGCTTGCTCGAGGCGGTCCGCGAGGTCGTCGCGGAGGGCGAAGTCGAGATCGACCGGCTGCCCGAGGCGAACGGACAGGAGAATGGCTCGAACGGCAACGGCTCGAACAGCTCGAACGGCCACGGCGGCGGTCTCGCGCTCCAGCCAGCCGCCCCCGACCTCCTGGCCGAGCCCCCCGCGACCGCGACGACCCTGGCCTCCGCCCGCGCCCTCCCGACCACCCGCGTCCCCGTCGAGCCCGCCACCCGCGCGAAGCTCCGCCGCGTCCTCGAGACCCTCGACGAGTTCACAGCCCTCGCCTGGCGCGAGGGCCCGTTCACGATCCTCGAGCGCTTCCTCGAGCGGACCGGCCAGGTCCTCGACCTCCTCGCGATCGACACCCTCGAGGCCAAGCGGACCGTCGCCAACATCGCCAGCCTGATGCGCTTCGCGGCCGACTGGCAGGCCGAGCACCCGCGCGGCTCGCTCGCGGCGTTCGTCGACTATCTCGACGCGTACCAGGGCGCCGGCGGGGAGCTGCCGACGAGCGTCGAGCTGGCCGAGGACGTCCAGGGCGTCCGGCTCATGACCCTCTACCAGGCGAAGGGCCTCGAGTACCGCCACGTCTTCATCCCGTACCTGCTCAAGGACGAGTGGCCGGCCCGCGAGTACGGCTCGGGCCTCTTCCCGAAGGAGCTGCTCAAGGAGGCCGTGCCCGTCGGCGACATCCACACCGAGGAGGAGCGTCGCCTCCTGTACGTCGCGATGACCCGGGCGCAGGACGGGCTGATGCTCACGACCCACGGCGGGCCCACGATGGACCGGGAGCGCTCGCGGTTCGTGGCCGAGCTGCTCGAGGACGCCGGGCCGGAGCTGGTGGCGGTCGACCGGGTGGGGGCGCTCGCGCCGACGAGCGAAGAGGAAGCCGAGGCGGCCGAGGGCGAAGAAGCGCCCGGGGAGGCGGACGAGCTCGAGGCCACCCTCGCCCTCGAGCGCGTGATGGCCCTCCCGAGCCGACGCGAGCGGCGGACCGCGCTCCGCCTCCGGGCGACCGAGCTGATCGGGATGCTCGAAGGCGTGGAGACCGCCCACTCTGAGGCCGGTCCCGCCCGGGCGGCCTTCGTCGATGAGCTCAGGAAGGTCGGCGAGGCGACCGTCCGCTCGGCCGACGAGGCCCGGGCCGCCGGCCTCGACCCGCTCACCCTGCGGACGGTGGCGCTCGATGCGCTCGCCGGGGCGAGCCTGCTCGAGGTCGCGCCGTTGCCGCGCGCCTTCAGCTACTCGCAGTTCGACGCCTACGAGCGCTGCCCGCTCCAGTACGCCCTCCGGCACGTCTACCGGATCCCGACGAGCCAGACCGTCGGCGCGCTGACGTTCGGCTCGTCCGCCCACGCGGCCTTCGAGGCGTTCACGCGCGAGCGCCGCGAGCGTGCGGCGCGCGGCGAGCCCCCGCCCACCCGCGAGGACCTCGACCGGCTGTTTCGCGCCGAGTGGCAGCCCGGCGGCTTCCCCGACCGCGTGACAGAGGAGACCTACCAGCGCCGGACCGCGAGCCTCCTCGACAACTTCTGGGCGGGCGAGCTGGCCGGAGTGGGGGAGGCGCTGGCGGAGGAGCTGCCGTTCGAGCTCCATCTCGAGCCCGGCGACGGCTCGCCGCCCGTCCCCGTCGCGGGCATGATCGACCGGATCGACCGCCTGCGCTCGGGCGGCATCGAGGTCATCGACTACAAGACCGGCCGGCCGACCAGCCAGAAGGG
>JAPVSP010000204.1:0-5627 GCA_047519685.1 Chloroflexota bacterium | reverse complement strand
TCCGCCGCTGGATCGAGATGGCCGAGGCGAAGGTCCCCTTCCAGGGGCTGCCGGCGCGGATCTGCTGGCTCGGCTACGGCGAGCGGGCGAAGGCCGGCCTCGAGTTCAACCGGCTCGTCGCGAGCGGCGAGTTGCGCGCGCCGATCGTCATCGGGCGGGACCATCTCGATGCCGGCTCCGTCGCCTCTCCGAACCGGGAGACCGAGGCCATGCGCGACGGCAGCGATGCGATCGCCGACTGGCCGCTGCTCGACGCGCTGGTCAACACGGCGGCGGGCGCGACCTGGGTCTCGATCCACCATGGCGGCGGTACCGGCATCGGCTACAGCCAGCATGCGGGCATGGTCGTCGTCGCCGACGGGACCGAGCTGTCGGCGCAGAAGCTCGAGCGGGTCCTGACGACGGATCCCGGCATGGGCGTCATCCGCCACGTGGATGCGGGCTACGAGCGGGCGATCGAGGTCGCCCGCGAGCGGGGCGTCCGGGTGCCGATGCTCGACGCGGAGGGCTGAGACCGGCCGGTCCCGATCCCGCTACGCGTCCCGGTCGCGCGGGAGCGGCGCGATGCCCATCGGCTCGGGCGTCTCGTCGAACGCCGCGCCGACCACCTGCGCCGCCTCGGTCCGTCCGCCGGTCTGGGCCGGCTCGACCGGTGCCGGCATCTCGCGCAGCGTCCTGAGCGGGCCGACGAGCAGCGGGAGGAAGGCGAGACAGCTGCCGATCGCGCCGACCCAGATGGTCTCGTGCAGGCCGATCGTGCTGCCCAGCGCGCCGCCGACGATGTTCCCGACCGGGATCGTGCCCCACACGATGAAGCGCATGGTGGCGTTCATCCGGCCCTGCATGGACGTCGGCGTGATGGCCTGCCGGAAGCTCACCTGGTTGATGTTGTAGACGAGGCCGGAGATCCCGAACAGGAACCCGGCGGCGATCAGGAACGGGACCGGGCTCTCCCGGGGTGCGGCGGCGATGAGCAAGGTGCCGGGGCCGCCGACGGCCATCGCCAGGATGATCGCCCGGCCGACGCCGACGAGCCTGGCCGCCCGGGTCGCCACGAGGGCGCCGACGAGCGTGCCGACATTGCCGAGCCCGAACACGAGGCCGATGACCCCGGCCGAGATGCCGAGCTCGCGGACCATGTACGGGAAGTACGCGACGAACACGATCGAGCCGAAGAGGTTCGAGAGGCCGGTCGACGCCGCGATCGAGCGCAGGTAGAGGTGCCCGAGGACGTAGCGGAGCCCCGCGCGTACCTCCCGGCCAAGCGACTCCCGCGGGCGGCCGTGCTCGTCGACGTGGCGATCGGGGGTCGGCTCGGGCTTGCGGATGCCGAACACGGCGAGCGCCGACGCGACGAAGCTCGCCGAATCGGCGAGGATGGCGACGGGCGCGCTGACGATCCCGATGATCACGCCGCTGATGCCCGGTCCGGCGATCTGGGCGGCCGAGCGGCTGATCTCGAGCTTCGAGTTGCCGTCGACGATCTGGTCGCGCTCCACGAGCGAGGGCAGGTACGACTGGTAGGCGACGTCGAAGAAGACGGTCAGCACGCCGTTGACGAAGCCGACCAGGTACAGCTGCCAGATGGTCAGGACCCCGAGCTCGTAGGCGATCGGGATCGAGGCGAGGCTCAGCGCGCGCCCGAGGTCGCCGGCGATGAGGATCGGCCGGCGACGCATGCGGTCGACCCACGCGCCGGCTGGCAGGGCGAACAGGATGAACGGGAGGAACTCGATCGTCCCGAGCAGCCCGTACTCGAAGGGCGTCGCCCTGAGGATCGTCAGCGCGACGAACGGGATCGCCAGCAGGCTTACCTGCGTCCCGAACTGACTGATGGTCTCGCCGGTCCAGAGCTTGAGGAAGCCGGGATGGCGGAGCAGGCTTCGACTCGAGGTCGTCACGTGGGCTCCTCGGTGGGGACGGCGTCGCGGTCGGGCACCGGGCGCCCGCGCTGGGATCCCGAGGAGTCTACCGTCGAGCGACGGTCGGTCGCCGTCTCGGGCGCCCCGGCGTCCGCGTCGCCGGGCGCGTGGCGCCGCGCGACGGTGCCGGCCGGAAGGGGCACCGCTCTGTCAGGATAGGGCCGTGGTGGAGCGTCTCGTGGAATCGGTCCCCAACGTCTCCGAGGGGCGGCGGCTCGAGGTCGTCGACCGGCTCGCGGAGGTCGTCCGCCGGTCGCCCGGCGTCCACCTGCTCGACCGGACGAGCGACGCGGATCACAACCGCAGCGTCCTCACGATGGCCGGCGACGCGCCGGCCGTGTGCGACGCGCTCGAGGCCATGGTCGGCGTCGCGCTCGCCGAGATCGACATGGAGCGGCACATCGGCGAGCACCCCCGGATCGGCGCCGTGGACGTCATCCCGTTCGTTCCGTTGGGCAGCACGACGATGGCCGAGTGCGTGGAGCTCGCGCGTGCGTTCGGGCGACGGCTCGCGGCGCGCTACGAGCTGCCCGTGTACTTCTACGCGGAGGCAGCTCTGCGGCCGGATCGCGTGAAGCTCGCCGACGTCCGCCGTGGCCAGTACGAGGGGCTCAAGGCCGAGATCGGGCAGCGCGGCCGCGAGCCGGACGCGGGTCCGCCCCGGACCCACCCGACCGGCGGAGCGACGGCGGTCGGCGCGCGGCCCTTCCTCATCGCCTGGAACATCGACCTCGAGACCGACGACGTCGAGGTCGCCAGGCGCATCGCCCGCCGGGTCCGGGAGTCGGGTGGGGGCCTGCCCCGGGTCCAGGCGAACGGGTTCTGGATCGCGGAGCGCGGACGGGCCCAGGTCTCGATGAACCTCCTCGACACCTCGGTGACGCCGATGTGGCGGGTCTGGGACGAGGTGCGCGAGCTCGCGCTCGAGGAAGGCGTGCGGCCGGCCGAGTCCGAGCTGATCGGCCTGGCGCCGCTGGCCGCCTTCACTGACGTCGCGGACCGCGCCGGGGCACCGGCCGACCTGCCGGTCGAGGCCCGGTTCGCGGCCGCCGCCGAGTACCTCCGGCTGCGCGACGCCGACCCCTCGATGGCGCTCGAGCTCCGGCTCGCCGCCGTCAGGGCCGGGGCCGACCCGGCCCCGTGACGCTCCGGCTCATCTCCGGCGGTCGGAACGGCGGCCCGACGAGGGGGCTCCTCGTCACCGGCGCCGCGCAGGTCGCGACCCTCGCCGGTGGCCTGCGGCGCGGCCCGGCCCAGGACGACGCCGCGGTCCTCGACGCGGCGGCGGCCGGGGGACCCGAGTCGCCCGACGCCCCGGTCGTCGCCTGCTGGGAAGGGCGGGTCGTCGCGGTTGGGGCCCGAGCGCAGGTCGAGGCCGCGCTCGAGGCGGCCGGCCTCCCCCTCGCCCGGTTCGCCCGGCTCGACGCCGCCGGCGGGCTCGTCACGCCGGGCCTCGTCGACCCGCACACCCACCTCGTCTTCGCCGGGACCCGCGAGGCGGAGCTCCGGCTGCGGCAGCGCGGCGCCGGCTACCTCGAGATCCTCGCCGCCGGGGGCGGGATCCTGTCGACCGTCGCGGCGACCCGGGCCGCGAGCGCGGACGACCTGCTCGCGCACGGCCGCCGCTGGCTGGACGCGATGCTCAGCCATGGCACGACGACGGTGGAGGCGAAGTCCGGCTATGGGCTCGACCTTCCGACGGAGCTCCGCCTGCTCGAGGTCGCCTTCCAGCTCGGCCGCGAGGGCCCGATCGACGTCGTGCCGACCTACCTCGGCGCGCACGCCGTCGCCCCCGAGTTCAGGGCCCGACCGGACGGGGCGGAGGCCTACGTTCGGCATGTCGTGGACGTCCAGCTGCCGGGCGTCGCCGCCCAGGGCCGGGCTCGGTTCTGCGACGTGTTCTGCGAGGCGGGCGTCTTCAGCGCGGACCAATCGCGGCGGATCCTCCAGGCGGCCCGGAGCCTGGGTCTCGAGCCGCGGCTCCACGCGGACGAGCTGGCGCCGTCGGGCGGCGCGGAGCTCGCGGCCGAGCTCGGCGCGTGGTCGGCCGACCACCTCGCGGCACCGTCCGAGGCCGGGATCGCGGCGCTCGCGTCGGCCGCCGAGGGCGAGCGTCCGACCGTCGCGATCCTCCTGCCGGCGACGACCTGGTTCCTGATGAGCGACCACTTCGGGCCGGCGCGCGAGCTCATCGAGCGAGGTGTCCCGGTCGCCCTCGCGACCGACTTCAACCCGGGCACCTCGCCGACGCCCAGCCTGCCCCTGGTCATGACGGTCGCCTGCCTGTCGCTGCGCCTCACGCCGGCCGAGGCGCTCGCGGCGGTCACCGTCAATGCGGCTCATGCGCTGGGGCTCGGCGAGGAGGTCGGCTCGCTCGAGCCGGGGCGGGCCGCCGACCTCGTCGTCTGGCGCGTGCCGAACGTCGACCAGCTTGCCTACTGGCCGGGGGCGGACCTGGTCGCCACCGTGGTCAAGCGGGGGCGGATCGTCCACGAGCGCGGCTGAGCCGCGCGACCGCGCAGATGGGTGGGGCGGGAGCTCAGGGCGACGCGGCCCTAGCCCTGCTTGCCGCGCTGCTCGAGCAGTACCGTCGTCGTCTCGTCGGGCAGGCTCGAGGGCGTGATGGACAGCCTCGGCTGGACCTGCGGCTTGGCGCCCATCTCGTGCAGGAACCGGGCCAGCGCCTCATCGGAATCCGGGCCCTCCTCGCCGACCGGCATCGGGATCACGATGCTCGGGTCGAGCTGCGCGACGAGCTCGGCGGCCTTCGTGGCCGAGAGCGCGCCACCGATCGGCACGCATGCCACGTCCACCGATCCGATGTCGGCCAGTCGCTCCTCGGTCAGCAGGTGGCCGATGTCGCCGAGATGGAAGGTGTGGATCCCGTCGAGCTCGACGACGAAGGCCGTCTGCCGGCCCCGCTCGGCACCACGCTTGTCGTCGCGGTGGGTCATCACGCCGGTCAGGAGGACGTGCTTCACCTCGTACTCGCCGGGCCCGTCGAGGACGAACGCGTCGTCCAGGCTCGTGGGGAGCAGCGTCCGCCCGTCGCGCGATGGCCGGCCCTTCGCCTTCGCCAGGGGGCGCTCGTCCGGATGGCTGACGGTGACGATGTCGCCCGTGAGTCCCCGCCCGGTCGGTCCCACGACGGACTGGTAGGGGTCCGTGACGACGACCGCGTCCTTGCCTCGCAGCCGAAGGCAGGTCCGCCCGTACCAGGTGATCTCCATGGCCCGGATTCTGACACAGGCGGCTCGGGGTGGCCGAGTGGCAGCAGCTCCCGCCGGCTCGCGGCGCAGGCATCCTGGCGGGGCCCGGAAAACGGAGGACCGGAGGCGCCTGCCCCATCGGCGCCTCCGGTCGGAGGGAGGGAGGATGGAACCTGAGGGTCGTTCCAGTCACAGACGTTAGGTCGGCGAGGTTCATCGCCAAGCGGGCAAGCGGTTAAGAAACGGACACGGTTGCCCGGGTGCGAGCCGGCCCCAGGGTGCGCCGTGGTCCCGCCGGGCGACTGTCTCGCTCGCCGGGCGGCACGGCCGTGACCGGACCGGGACGTCGGGCGATGCAGCGCGGCCGGGTCCGTGCGACGATCGACGCGTGGGACCCCTCCCCGCCCGGTCGGGCCGCCGTCTCGTCGCCGTCCTCGTGGTGGCGGCGCTCCTGGTCGGCGCGTGCAGCTCCAGCCCGACCCCGCCCCCGAGCCCG
>JAPVSP010000203.1:0-4653 GCA_047519685.1 Chloroflexota bacterium | reverse complement strand
GGCCTGATCCCGCACTGCAACCGCGGGATCTTCGCGATCAACGAGCTGCCGGACCTGGCCGAGCGGATCCAGGTCGGGCTCCTCAACATCCTCGAGGAGCGCGACGTCCAGATCCGCGGCTTCCACGTCCGGCTCCCGCTCGACCTCTTCGTGGTCGCCTCCGCGAACCCGGAGGACTACACGAGCCGCGGGCGGATCATCACGCCGCTGAAGGACCGGCTGGGCTCGCAGATCCGGACGCACTACCCGCGGACGCTGGAGCAGGAGCTCGAGATCGTCCACCAGGAGCGGCTGCGCTTCCCGGCCGAGGAGGGCGTCCCGCCGGTCGTCACGCCTCGCTTCATGGAGGAGATCGTCGCCGAGCTGACGCATCTCGCCCGGCGCGCGCCCGAGATCAGCCAGCGCTCGGGGGTCTCCGTCCGGGTCAGCGTGGCCAACGCCGAGGTGCTCGAGGCCGCCGCCCTCAAGCGGGCCATCCGGCTCGCCGAGCCGGTCGGCGCCCCGCGGGTCTCCGACCTCGGTGCCGTCATCGCGTCGACGGTCGGCAAGGTCGAGCTGGAGACGGTCGGCGACGAGACGCCCGAGGAGCGGGTGATCGAGCGCCTCATCACCAAGGCGCTGTTCGCGACGTTCAACCGCCATGCCTCGCTCGACGAGCTCGACGAGGTCACCGCCGCGTTCGACGACGGCCTGGTCATCGAGACCGGCGAGCGCGTCCCGTCGCGCGAGTACGTCCGCTGGATGGGCGAGGTACCCGGGCTGGGTGACGCGGTCCGACGCCTCGGGGTCCTGAACGGGGCGAACCCGGCCGAGGAGCCGGCGCTCGTCGCCTCGGCCGTCGAGTTCCTGGTCGAGGGCCTGCACCTCCAGCGACGGGTCAACAAGGCCCGGACCGCGGCCGGGACGACGTACCGACGGTGAGCGTTCCGGGGGTGGCACCGCGCCTTCGCCAGTCCAGGCGGACGAGCCGCGACGCCGCCGGCCGATGAGCGGCTACACGCCCGACCGGCGCGATCTCCGCGATCGGGCCGCCGGCCTGACCGATCCGGATCCGATCCTCGCCCGCGCCGCGCGGTACTCCCGCTGGGATGGCTCGCAGACGCTTCCGGACCTCGACGCCGGGGAGATCCTGGATACGCTCGCCGAGGACGTCATGGCGGAGGGGGGCATCGGCGACGCCCTGCGCCGGCTCCTCGAGCGCGGCTGGCGGTCGACGGACCCCACCCGCCCCGACCTCCCCGGGCTCCGGGACCTTGCCGAGCGGCTGCGTCGCCGACGCGAGGAGATGCTCGATCGCTACCAGCTGGGTGACGTCCTCGGCGACATCCGGCGCGAGCTGGAGGGGATCGTCGACCAGGAGCGTGCCGGCATCGACCGCCGGATGCGCGATGGGGCCGCGCCGGGCGCCAGGGGTGACCCCGAGTCCGCCGTCACGACCGGGGAGGAGAGCGGAGCGAAGGGCACCGATCCTCCGGACGGCGGGTCGGTCACGGCGGACGCCGCCCCGGACCCGGCGCTTCGCCGGCTGGCCCGCGACCTGGCCGCCCGTCATCTCGAGCGACTCGACGCTCTGCCGCCGGACGTGGGTGGGCGGATCCGGGGGTTGCGCGAGTACGACTTCCTGGAGCCGGACGCCCGCCGGCGCTTCGACGAGCTGCTGAAGCGGCTGGAGAAGTCGGTCGCCGACCAGTACATGGAGGGTCTCTCCGACGCCATCCGGAGCCTCTCGCCCGAGGACCTGGCCGCCAACCGCGAGATGGTCCGCGACCTCAACCGCCTGCTTCAGGAACGGCTGTCCGGCGGCGACCCGGACGCGTCGGAGTTCCTGGCCAAGCACGGGCGCTTCTTCCCGGGGGCCCGGACGCTCGACGACGTCATCGAGCAGCTGGCCGAGCGGATGGCGGCGATGCAGTCGCTCATGCGATCGCTCGGCCCGGACCAGCGCGCGGAGCTGCAGGGGATGCTCGACGCGGTCCTGCGCGACGATCGGCTGCGCTGGGACCTCGCGCAGCTCGCCGCGACGCTCGACCAGCTGCTGCCCGGGGGACTCGGCGAGCGGATGCGGTTCTCGGGCGACGAGGCGCTCGGTCTGGACTCGGCGCTCCAGCGGATCGCCCAGCTGCAGGGCATGGAGGCGCTCGAGGCCCAGCTCGACGGCGTCGCCGGTCCCGAGGATCTGGCGGGCATCGACCGTTCGCGGGTCGCGGATCTGCTCGACCAGGACAGTGCGCGCGACCTGGACGCGCTCGACCGGATCGCCCGGACGCTCGAGGAGGCGGGCTACCTCACTCGCGACGGCGACCGGCTCGAGCTGACCCCGCGCGGCTCGCGACGGGTCGGCCAGAAGGTCCTCGACGACCTCTTCGCGAAGCTCCGGCGCGACGCGTTCGGTGGCCACCGGCTCGACCGGGCCGGAGGCGGTGGTGAGCGGGACGAGACGACCAAGCCGTACGAGTTCGGCGACGCGTTCCACCTCGACCTCAGGGCGACGCTGGCGAACGCGATCCAGCGGGAGGAGAACGCGCCGGGCCGTCGTGGGGGTCGCCCGATCCGGCTCGAGCCGGCCGACTTCGAGGTCTACCGGACCGAGCAGATGACCCGGACGTCGACGGTCCTCCTCGTGGACATGAGCCGCTCGATGCTGCTGCGCGGCTGCTTCGTCGCCGCCAAGAAGGTGGCGATCGCGCTCGACACGCTGATCCGCACGCAGTTCCCGCGCGACGACCTGACGGTCATCGGGTTCGCCTACTACGCGCGGGAGATCCGTCCCGAGACGCTCGCCGGGCTGTCCTGGCAGGGCTATGAGTACGGGACGAACCTGCAGCACGGGCTGATGCTCGCCCGGCGGATCCTGTCCGCCAGCCCGGGGGGGAACAAGGAGGTCGTGGTCATCACCGACGGCGAGCCCACGGCGCACTTCGAGGCCGGGCAGGTCGAGTTCAACTACCCGCCGACGCGGCGGACGATCCAGGAGACGCTTCGGGAGGTCGTCCGCTGCACGCGGGCCGGGATCACCATCAACACGTTCATGCTCGAGCGGTCGCGCGCGCTGGCCGAGTTCGTTGCCCTCGTGACGCGCCTGAACAAGGGTCGGGCGTTCTACGCGGATCCCGAGCACCTGGGCGAGTACGTGCTGGTCGACTTCGTGAGCCGCCGGACGAAGCGGGTCCGCTGACCCTCGACCCGACTCGCGCGCCGCGATGTCCACCGGCGGCCATCGGACCGGGGGTCTTCCAAACAGCCGAGCCACCCGGTATCGTGCGCCGGTCGTCCCTGCGTCCCATGGGAGGAGAGAAGGGTGCCCGAGCTGTTCCCGTACTTCCTGCTGCTGCACATCCTGGGTGCGATCGTGGCCTTCGGACCCACGTTCGCGTTCCCGCTCATCGGGTCGATGGGCGGGAAGGAGCCGATGCACGCGAACTTCGCGACGCGGGTCTCCCTAGGGATCGAGGAGCGGATGACGCTGCCGCTGGCGGTCGTGCAGGGCATCACCGGCCTGCTCATCGTCTGGTCGGCGCAGCTCGACCTCCTGAACACCCACTGGCTGGTGCTGGGGATCGCCCTGTACCTCATCGCGCTCGGCTTCGCGATCTTCGTCCAGACCGCGCGCGTCAAGCGGCTCGTCGAGCTCACGACGATGCCCGCCGGCGGCCCGCCCGCGGGCGCCCCGGCCGGCCCGCCGCCCGGCGTCCCCGAGGCCGTCGGGCGCGTCCAGCAGGGCGGGATGCTCCTGTCGATCCTGATCGTGGTGATCGTCATCCTGATGGTCGTCCGGCCGACGTTCTGATCCCCACGGCCCGGCGGGCACCGTCCGGCGGTGCCCGTCCGGGTCCTTCGGCCGCGGCCGGGGCGGGCCCGAACGATCCACCCGGCAGGGGCGTCGTGCCGGAGCGGAGCGCTACCATTGCCCCGCTCGATCCGACAGGGGAGTCCCTTGCCATGCCGTTCGTCGCCACGTCCGTCCCCGATCTCCTCGACCGTCTCGCCGGGATCGCCCGGGTCGACGGCGAGCGCCTCCTCGTCGACGACGAGGCCCGCTTCCGGGAGCGTGCCATCCGCGACCTCGCGTGGACGGCGACGTTCTCGGGCGACGAGGCGACCGTCGATGCGGCGCGCTGGGTGATCTGGGAGGCGGCGCAGGAGCTGGGCGCCCGCTCGGCCAGCATCCAGGAGCTCTACACCGCCCGAGCCCGGGGCGAGGTCTCCGGCTTCACGGTGCCGGCCGTCAACATCCGCGCCCAAACCTTCGACATGGCCCGGGTCCTCTTCGAGGCGGCCATCGAGCACGAGGTCGGAGCGGTCATCCTGGAGCTCGCCCGCAGCGAGCAGACCTACACGTTCCAGCGGCCCGTCGAGTACGCGACGAGCGTCCTCGCCGGGGCCATCGCAGCTGGCTGGCGCGGCCCCGTGTTCATCCAGGGCGACCACTACCAGTTCAACGCCAGGAAGTACGCGGCCGACCCGGAGGCGACGACCGAAGAGATCCGGCGCGCCTGCCGGCTCGCCTACGAGGCCGGCTACCGGAACATCGACAACGACAGCTCGACGTTGGTCGCTCTCTCGCGGCCGAGCCTCGACGAGGAGCAGCGCGAGAACTACACCCGGGCCGCCGAGCTGACGGCCCTCATCCGCTCGATCGAATCGGACGGCGTG
>JAPVSP010000202.1:0-3470 GCA_047519685.1 Chloroflexota bacterium | reverse complement strand
TGATCCGGTCGATGATCCGCATGACGTGGTCGTCGTTCTGGAACACGACGTTGGTGAGCTCGAGCTTGCCGCTCCGCTCGATGTAGACCTGGCGCGGCCCGTTGACCATGATCTCGGTGATCGTCTCGTCCCGCAGGAGCGGCTCGAGCGGGCCCAGGCCGATGATCTCGTCGGTGATCTGCTCGAGCATCCGCACCCGCTCGGCACGGGTGAGGGCGAGCCCCTCCTCGTCGATGACCTTGCCGAAGATCTCCTCGATCTGGCGGCGGACCTCGACCTGGTTGGACAGGTCGAGCTTCGGATCGAGGTCCTGGATGACGCGGTTCTGGATCCGGAACTTCACGTCGCGGAAGGACTCGCGGACGGGCCCCTGGGTCATGAGGCGCGACGGGGATGGGGCGGCCGGCGTGATCGGGGCACCGGGCCCCCCGGGCGCAGCCGGGATCGGCGCCGAGGGCGCCCCCGACGGCGCGGCGCCGGGCCGCGCACTCTCGATGCGCTTCAACAGGGACATCGCTTCACCCCTTCCGCCCCCTGAGGGCCACGGTCAACGCCATGCGAACAGCGACTTTCGGTTGGCCGCCTTGCGGTCGTCGCCGACGGCCGCTCGGCTCTCGAGCGGGCTGGCCACGGCGGCCGCCAGCCGGGAGATGTCCTGGGAGACCTGGGCCTCGCGGTTCGACACCACGAACGGCACGCCCCGGTTGAGGGCGTAGACGACGCTCCGGCCGTCGCTCACGATCGTGTGGTCGACCTTGCGACCGATCGAGTGCTCGACATCGGCGACCCGGATGCCCAGGGTCGAGTCGGCCCGGTTGAGGACGAGCTTCAGCTTGTCCTTCTCATAGCCGAGCTGGTCCGCCACCTCGAGGAAGAGCCGGATGTTCTTGATGCTGGTGATCTCGAGCGACAGGACCGTGAGGATGATGTCCGCCGCATCGAGCACGGCGAGCGTCGTGTCGTTGAACGCGGCCGTGCAGTCGACGACGACGAGGTCGTGATCGCGACGGAGTGCCTCGATGACCCGCTTCAGGCTGGTCGTCGTGACCAGCTCCGCCATCTCCGGCGACGGCGGGGCGAGCAGGACGCGGACCCCGGTCGAGTGGCTGATGACGAACGTCTCGAGCGACTCCGGGTCGCCCGCCTCGAGCTCGGGCACGAGGTCGGCGATCGACTTGTTCTTGGGGTTCAGGTTGAGCAGCACGCCCACGTCGCCGAACTGGAGCGAGGCGTCGACGATGCACACGCGCCGGCCGAGGTCCTGGTGGGCGGCCACCGCGAGGTTCACCGCGATCGTCGTTCGGCCGACGCCGCCCTTCGGGCTGAAGACCGCGACGACCGCGCCCGGCTCGCCGCGCCGGCCGTCCGACCCGGCCAGCGGCGAGGCCGCGGCGGCCGGGGAGACGACCATCCGGCTGAGCTTGTCGCGCTCGCGCTCGGCGACCTGGCGGATCGACGCCGTGAGCTCGTCCGAGCTGAACGGCTTGACCAGGAACTCGCGCGCGCCTGCGAGCATCGAGCGGCGGAGGTAATCCGCCTCGCCCTGAACCGACATCATGATCACGGCGGCCATGGGCGCCCGCGTCGCGAGCCGCTCCGTGGTCGTGATGCCGTCCATGTCCGGCATGTTGATGTCCATCAGGACGATGTCGGGCGTCAGCCGCTCGGCGAGCTCGATCGCCTCGCTTCCGGATGCGGCCGCGCCGACCACCTCGATATCGCTCTCGAAGCCGAGGAGCTTCGTGAGGTGGTCCCGGGTCTCCGGGATGTCGTCAACGATGAGGACTCGGATCGCGTCGGCCATCTCGTTCGTCTGCTTGGGGCTGCGTCGGTCGATCCGGCGGCGTCCGGGCCGAGGCTGCGGCGGGCGCCCGGTCCGATGACCGTGCGCCCGCGTCGCCGGGTCCCAGGCGCGCGCCGGGCTATGGGTCGGCCAGGCCCCTCGTCAGGGCCTCGCCGACGGTGATGGCAGGATGGTCTCCACGACCTGTGGCACCAGCACCCCGTATTCGTCCACGAGGGTCTTGAGGATGATGCCGGTGGTCACGTCGGGGACCGGCGTGACGGCGATCGTGGGGTCGTTCTTGTCTCGGAAGTCCTTGGTCGAGCGCAGGACGAGGCTGACGTTGCCGTCCATCTGCGCGAACTTCACGACCTCGGCCTGCTGGGCCGTGACCGCGAGGACGACGATCTCCTGTTGGCCGGTGAGCGCGGTCGGCGCCTGGCTGGCGGCCGGCTGGCCCTGCTGGGTCGGCGCCGGCGGGAGGAGCGTGCCCAGGACCTGCATGCCCTGGAGCAGGAGCTTGACGGAGGTGGCGTTGAGACCCGCCACCGGGGTGATCGTGTTCGGGGCGTTGGGCGTCGTCGCCGGCTGCACGGTCACGACCGGGAACTTGTCGGCGGTGAAGCCGACGACCATGTCCACGTAGTCACCGGGCTTGATGAGCGTCCCGACGCCGGTCACCTGGTCCACCTGGACGGAGATCGCGCGGAGGGTCGGCGGGACCTCGATGATGGTCGCGCTGCCGCTGGCCGCGAAGTCCGCCCCGGTGATCTGCCTGTCCTTGGGGATGGCCCGGCGGGCGACCTGGCCGATGACGAGGCTCGGCGAGTTGTACGCGTCTGGCGCTCGCTCGGTGACCGGGGTGTCCTTCTGGACGAGCATGTCGGCGGTCACGGAGACGCCGAGCGGGATGTCCTTCGCCGCAAACACGGTCGGGAGGTTCTGCGGCGTCCCTCCGCCACCGCCACCCCCCGGGCTGCTTGTCGTCAACAGCAAGAAGATGCCGACGAAGGCGACGACGGCGAGGAAGAGCCCGATCAGCATGACCAGGCGGTTCGACCGCTTCAAGGGTGATCTCCCCGGTTACCGTGTGACAGGTGGCACCACTGTAGCACCGGCCAAAGGGTGCGCGACTATACCAATGGGCTAGGACCAGGCAGAGGATTTGGGGGGTTTCCGTGCGGGCCGCAAGGTCCGCCGAAAGGTCCGTGACGGACCTCGTCCCCGGTGCGGCGACGACCGGCCGCGGTCCCCCCGTCCCCCGAAACGTACCGGCCGCCGGGCTCGAGAGCTCCGGCGGCCGGGTCGCTGGGTCGCTGGCTCGATCCTAGACCGAGTTGCCGACGTTGCTGAGGATCTTGCTGACCTGGCTGCCCAGGAAGATGAGGGCGACGATCGCGACGATCGCGATCAGGGCGAGGATCAGCGCGTACTCGGCGAGACCCTGGCCTTCCTCGTCGTCGGGACGGATCAGCGAGATGAGAGCGGAGATGAGCGGCATCTGGGATGCACCTCCTTCCAGCCGGATAGTCCCTCGGCCAGCCATGAAACGCCGTGCCGAGGGCCGAGGCTGGACAGTAGGCAGCGCACCGCTCCCTGTCAAGTACGGCAGACCCCCGAAGACCGGACGAATGTCGCCTTCGCGCGCCAGAATCGTCGAGGCCGCCGGTGGGCACCGGCGGCCTCG
>JAPVSP010000201.1:0-3577 GCA_047519685.1 Chloroflexota bacterium | reverse complement strand
GAGATGGTGTTGTTCGAGCGACCCGAGGACTCGCCGGCCGCGCTCGAGTGGATGGTCGGCCGAGCGGAGGTCCTGCTCCAGCGGCTCGGGCTCGCCTATCGCGTCCTGCTGATGAGCACGGGGGAGATGGGCTTCGTCCAGGCCAGGAAGTACGACCTGGAGGTCTGGTCGCCGGCGATCGAGCGCTGGCTGGAGGTCAGCTCGTGCTCGAACTTCCACGACTACCAGGCTCGCCGGATGGCCATCCGCTACCGGCCGGCACCCGGCGTCCGGCCCGAGCTCGTCCACACCCTCAACGGCTCGGGGCTGGCCCTCGCCCGCACCGTGGCCGCCCTGCTCGAGACGTACCAGCGACCGGACGGGAGCGTCGAGGTCCCGAACGTCCTCCGGCCGTACCTGGGGCGGGATACCATCGTCGGGATCCGCTGACCGAGGGGACGCAACGGCGGCGGGGGAGGGAGTGACATGACCCAGGACTGGACCCCACCGCCGCCTTCCGGCGGGCCGACCGACGCGCCCACCCCACCCCCCGTCGAGGCCCCGACTCCTCCGGCCGCGCCGCCGTCGCCCACCTACACCTGGCAGCAGCCGGTCGAGCCCGTCGGTCCGGCGCCCGGCGTCCGCTTCGGCAGCTACGGCGGCCGGCTGGCCGCCTACATCGTCGACGCGATCGCCATCGGGGTGCTCACGGCCGTCGCAGCCGTGCTCCTCACCTTCGTCTTCGTGGTCTTCGTGGCGAATGGCTCCGATGCGCTGGCCGGTCTCTCGATCCTCCTCCTGCTGGTCGCGGTCTTCGGGATCAGCGTCGGCTACTTCCCGTACTTCTGGGCGACCAGGGGCCAGACACCCGGGATGCGGCTGTTCGGCCTGCGGGTGGTCCGCGATCGGGACGGCGGGCCGGTCACGGCAGGCCAGGCCGTCCTGCGCTTCATCGGCTTCATCATCAACAGCGCCGCGATCTACATCGGCTGGATCTGGATCTTCGTGGACGCGCGCCGGCGAGGCTGGCACGACCTGATCGCCGGCACCGTCGTCATCGAGGGGTAGTCTCGGATCCCGTCAGGACGCGGGTTCGGCTGGCCTGGATCGATCGACTGGCGGCCCTCCCCCAGGACGGGCGACCTGTCCTCGCGGACCTCGCGCTATCCTGACCTCCCGCCCGCGGAGAGGTGCCGGAGCGGTTGAACGGATCGGTCTTGAAAACCGAAGACCTTCGGGTCCGTGGGTTCGAATCCCACCCTCTCCGCCGCACGAATCCGGCGCGCGTGCCGTTTGGGGCTTGCGTGTCTGGCAGCGTATGCCGGACTGCGCTGGACGCCGTCGGCGGGTTCTTGGTCGTGCTTGGAGGCTTGACCCGTCTAGCCCGCCCGGGGTCGCCCCGTCATCGCCCGGGTCCTCGTGTTGGTGGTCAGCCTCGCGGTCCTGGGTCTCGTCGTCATCGACTTCGGTTCGGTGAACGACCGTGTGCGACAAATCACGGGCAGTCGCATCTACGCGATGGCGTCTCTGGGTGCCGGCCTTTTCGTCTGCGGCTTGGGGGCACTGATGGGGCTCGTCGGGGGGCCTCATGCGATCACCGGCCGACGGACGTTCGTAGGTCGCGGACAATCCGTGCCCACCCGGAGGTAGGGGTATGCGGGACGGCGTCGTCATCGAGCGTCAGAGCGGGCCCAATCTGCTGGTCCGCGCAGTGTGGTGGCTCTCCATCGGCTGGTGGGCCTCGGGAATCGCGGTCATGTTCGCTTGGATCGCGCTGGTCACGATCATCGGGATCCCCATCGGGATCTGGCTCATCAACCGGCTGCCGTCGATCCTTCGACGGCGGCGGTGTCGCTCCGCACCGCACGTGCAACACCGGGCTGTTCACGGGGTCCCTGAATCCCCTATCATCCGGCGCACCTGCACGCCGGGGGGATGTGGAGGAGCGTCCCATGCGTCTCTTGCGAGTGGTCGCCCTGGGTGCCGCGCTGGCGGTCGCGGCCTTGGGCGTCACGACCGGCTCGGCCTTCGCCTATGGCAAGGCCGATGCGCCATTGGCCCAGCTCGAGCTGTCGGCGAACTGCACGAACGCGGCGTCGCCATTCTGCGCACCGAGCATGTTCGGCCTGGGCGGCATCTGGCTCTGGATCGAGATCGACACCGGCGGGACCGCGGACGTCGCGGGCGCCGGGTGCGGTCACGTCCCGGGCTTCGGGGGCGGAGCGGGCTCGATCAAGGGCACCTTCCCGTGGTGGTACTCGGACGCCGAGCACCTCCCGGCCGGCACGATCGCCGTGGGGACCGACCCGCACGATCAGTACTACGCGACCGTGTTCGGGTTCGCCTTCCCGGTCACGACGGGCCACTACACCCTGACCCTCGACAGGGGCGTCTTCCTGCAGGCGCAGGTCGCGCCGTAAGCCCAACGCCCGTGGCGTTGGCCCCATCGTGGGTACGCGCCTCTTCGTCTGCACGCGAGGGCCGTGTTCCTACACCGGGACCGGCCCTCGCGGCCGCCCTGGGCCGTTGTAGGCGCTCAGGGCCACCGGCCTGACCGGACCGCTGCTCCGGGATGCGCCAGCCCTCGAGCCACCAGCGGCGACGCAGGCGGAAACCTCCCGGTCATGGCCCGGTAACCGGCGGCCGATAGCATCCGGCGACGGCCCCGGCTCCGCGGGTCGCCCGCGATCCCTGGCCGCCGACTCGGAGCGGACGCCAGCCAGCGGAGGCGGGAGCGTCGTCCGGGGCTGCAACGTATTCGCCCCCTTCGCGTCCCACGGTCGACGCGGGGTGAACGCGCCGGACCCAACGGCGGCACCGATCCGCGAGACGTCCCGTGGAGGGTCGAGCCATGCGGAGGCTCATCGCCATCGGAGCGCTCGCGCTCCTCGTTGTCGCCACCGTGCCAATCGCGAGCGCCGATACAACGGTCGCCACCAAGCACGTGGATGGCACCGTCAAGGTCTTCGAGCCCGCGCTCAACCGGACGTGGCTCTCCCGGTTCGAGGTGCGGACGACGCCGTCGGGCGAGGTGCAGTTCGGCTACCTCGAACTCTACGGACTCACCGGCAAGGTCCGCCAACCGAACGCGGGTCAGATTCACGAGTACAGCGTGAAGAGCGTCGACTACTACACGACCCCGACGGGGGCGCAGGGCGCCAAGCTCCACATGGAGGAATGCGTCATCAACCCGCCGGGATCTTGCTTTGACGTCGAATACTGGGTCTCCGACGGAGGGTCGACGGACACGTTCCTGGCCAACGCGGGATGGCAGGTCGTGTCGGGCAACATCTCGATCTACACGACGGGCGGCCAGAACCAACAGTAAGGCGCGGCAAGGAAAGCGGGCCGCAGGACGGGCCGAACGACCCTTCTCGCGTGGCGTCGCGCACCGGTACGGTCCGTCGTCCAGGGCGGGCACATCCCCCCTCAAACCCCGCGCTGGCCGGCTCCTGCCCCACGGTAGGATGGCCACGGAAGACCCCGCCCGCTGCAGCCGGCGGGGTCTTCCCCTTGCGGCCGGTCCCTACCGGAGGCGCCGCGAGGTCGTTGCTCCGGACGAGGTCTCCGGGGGCTGAGGACATCGTCCCCCGGCGCT
>JAPVSP010000200.1:0-1732 GCA_047519685.1 Chloroflexota bacterium | reverse complement strand
TCAACCTCGACTTCGAGCCGATCGCCTCAGGCTACTCCGCGCAGTTCACGGCGCTCGTGCAGGCGGTGCGCAGCGAGCTCGACAAGATCGCCCCGGGCTACGAGCTCACCTTCGACTCGACCGGCTACATCGGCAACTACCCGGTCGCCGACGCGACCGCGCCCGGGGCGGCGGACGCGCTCTTCATCATGGGCTACGACTACCGGAGCCAGTCCTCGAGCACGGCCGGCTCGGTCGCCCCGCTCGGCGGCCCGAGCTACGACATCACCGACACCGTCAACGCGTATCTCACGCGCGTCGCCCCGGGCAAGATCATCCTCGGCGTGCCCTACTACGGGCGCGCCTGGTCGACCGTCTCGAACGGGCTCGACGCCGCCAACCAGTCCGGCCTCCAGTACGGCTACTCGTCGGTGGTCGTCTATGCCACCGCGGCCGGCTACCTGTCGCAGTACGGCCGGAACTACGACCCGGTCGAGCAGGTGGCCTGGACCGCCTACCAGCGCCAGAACTGCACCACGACGTACGGGTGCGTCTGGAGCTGGCGCGAGCTGTACATCGACGATCGCCAGGCGCTCGACGCGAAGTACGACCTGGTGAACCAGAAGGGCCTCCGCGGCGCAGGGATGTGGGCCCTCGGCTATGACGGGACGAGCCCCGAGCTGTACGGAGCGATCGTCGACAAGTTCGTCAACGACACCACGCCTCCGGACGTCGGGATCAGCACCCTGCCCGAGACCAGCGTCGACGAAGGGATCGTCGTCCGCTGGACGGGCACCGACATGAGCGGGATCCGCAACTACGACATCCAGGTCGCGGTCGACGGGGGCGCCTGGGCGGACCTGCTCACCGGGACGACGGCCACCTCCACCGTGTACCTGGGAGCGACCGGGCATCGCTACGCCTTCCGCGCCAGGGCGACCGACACGAAGGGCAACGTGTCGGCCTGGGATGTCCAGGACGCGTCCGGCGCGACCCCGACCCTCACGGTCGGCGGGTTCGCCCGCGCCGTGGTCGACGGCCTCTCGATCCGGACCGCGCCCACCGTCTCGGCGTCCCGGGTCGGAGCTCTCAGCCTCGGCGACGTGCTCTACCTCACCGGCGGCCCGATGTACGCGGACGGCTACGCCTGGTATCAGTTCACCGGGCCGCTGACCGAGTGGGCCCCGGTCGGGAACGTCCAGACCGGCATGTGGGCGGCCGCCGGGATGATCGGGAGCGACTATCTCGTCCCGCGTGCCCCGATCAACGTCACGGCCGTCGCGGCGGGGATCCGCGGGCTCGGGTTCGGTGGTCCAGCTCCTTCGGGCGTCGGCAGCGGCGCGATCATGGCCCGCACGTTCTCGCCGAACGGCGACGGCTTCGACGACACGCTCTCGCTCGCCTGGACGAACGCGGTCAGCCTGAGCAGCCTGACCCTGAACGTCTTCCGGACCGATGGGAGTCTCTTCGGCTCGCTCTTCCTGGGCGGCTACCGTACGCTCGGCGCGCAGCGGTTCGCGTGGGATGGGACGGTCGACGGCGGCCGTGTCCCCGATGGCGCCTACGTCCTGCAGCTCGTCGGCAGCGACGGCACGACCACCTACACCGCTCCGGCCGCCGTCCCGACCGATCCTGCCGTGCTCGCCGCCTACACCATCGTCGTGAACACGCACATCCAGATGGGCTTCACTCCGCTCAGCCCGGCCCGGATCCTCGACAGCCGCTCGGCCAACGGCCTCGGCGGCCCGTTCGC
>JAPVSP010000199.1:0-8444 GCA_047519685.1 Chloroflexota bacterium | reverse complement strand
CGCCGTGGGGGCGGCACCCCCCCCGGCGCCCGCCGCGCCGACCGGGCCGTCCGCGGCGGACGTGGGGGCCGCCCCGGCGGTGAAGCCACCGCCGCCGGCCCGGCGTCGGGGCCGACCTCCGACGGGCGAGAGCGGCCCGGCGGCCCGGCCGGCCGCGATCGCGGTGACCGCCGAGGCCCGCCGCCAGGCGAAGCCCGGCGGCGCCGCGCCCCGATCCGATCGGCAGCAGGCCCTCACCGTGGAGGCCCTCGTGGCCATCGAGCCGCCACGGGAGTTCCGGATCCATCCTCGGGAGCGCGCCGTCGCGTTCACGGCGGACGTCGCCGGCGCCCGCCAGGTGATGACGATGTCGCTGCGCGGCGAGGCGCCCATCCAGGTCACCGCCAGCGAGAAGCCGGTCAGCGACCCGCAGTGGTCGCCCGACGGTCGGCGGCTCGCGTTCGTTCGGGGGGGCTCCATCCACGTCGTCGGATCCGATGGCACCCGCCCGACCCTGGTGACGGAGCATCCGGCCGGCAGCTCGTCGCCACGCTGGTCGCCGGACGGCCACCGGATCGCCTTCCTGTCCCGCCGGCGCGGCTGGTCGCAGGTCTGGCTCATCGACGCGCCGGTGCCACGACGCGGACGTCCTCCGCGGGAGCCGCGCCCGGCGGAGCCGACGGCGGTCACGCCCCCGGGCGTCGACATCGAGTCCTTCGCCTGGGCGCCGGACGGAAGCCGGCTCGTCGTCATGGGCCAGCGCTCAGCGGATCTCGGGACGTTCCAGATCCACGTCGTCGATGTCGCGACCGGTGACGAGCGCCAGATCGCCGGCGAGTCGGCCTGGGAGACCGGGGCGACATGGGCCCGGGACGGGAGCCTGCTCTTCCTGTCCGACGCCGAGGGGTGGTTCCAGGTCGTCCGGCTGTCGCCCGATCTCCGCGAACGGACCATCCTCACGTCCGGCGAGCGCGACCACGGCGAGACCACCGGCGCCGCGGGCTACGTCCCGCAGGCCTCGCCCGACGCCTCCAGGTTCGCCTACGTCGAGTTCGTGGACGGCTATGTCGACCTGCTGGTCGCGACTCTCGGCCCCGTCGTCCCGCAGAAGCGAGGGCCCGGCCGGCCGCCGAAGCGGCCGCGGGTCGTGAGCGCGGCCTCGGGAGGCGTCCGGGTCAACCCGTGGCCCGGTGTCTGGCGGATGGTCGACTGGCTACCCGATTCGTCGGCGGTCCTGGCCGTCGGAGAGAACGAGGGCCACCCGCAGGACCTGTGGATCCTGCCGGTGCCGGGCGCGGCCTCCGGGCGAGCGCGACCCCGCCAGCTCTCCCGGTCCCTGCCGCTCGCCCTCGAGCCGGCCCTGGGCTCGAACGTGATCCCCGGGGAGCGCGTCGCGATCACCGCGCGCGATGGCCTTCGCCTGCAGGGCACGCTCTGGCGTCCGCCCGAGGCGACCGGACGGCGCGGCGCACGTCGGGTACCGGCCGTCGTCTACCCGCACGGCGGCCCGACCTGGCAGGCCTTCCGGCGCTTCGACCCGTTCAAGCAGCTGCTCGTCCGCGAGGGTTTCGCGGTGCTCGATCTCGACTTCCGTGGCTCGACCGGCTACGGGAAGGCGTTCCGGCTGGCCAACCATGGCGAGTGGGGCCACGCCGACGCGTTCGACATCGTCGATGCCGGGCACTGGCTCCGGGAGCAGCCGTGGTGCGACGGCCGCCTGGCGGCCTGGGGTGGATCCTACGGGGGGTACCTCGTCCTGTGCGCGCTCCTCGAGGAGCCCGAGCTGTGGCGGGCGGGCGTCGACCTGTACGGGGATTCGGAGATCGCCGAGAGCTTCCGGCACGGCGACCGGCCTGGCCGCCTCGACCTCGAGCGGCAGATGGGCCGGCCGGACGAACCCGACCGGGCCGAGCTCTACCGACGCGGCTCACCCGTGTACCGCGCGGAGCGCCTCCAGGCCCCGCTCCTCATCTTCCACGGCCGCAAGGACAAGCGGGTCGTGCCGCTGATGAGCGAGAAGATGATCGAGGCCCTCGAGATCGAGAGCAAGCACCACGAGGTCGTCTGGTACGACGAGGAGGCCCACGGCTGGGAGAAGCGGGAGACTCGCCGCGACGCATACCGGCGGACGCTGGCGTTCCTGAGGCGCCACGTCCTCGATGAGCGGCCGCCGGAGACCGGCGCCTAGAGGCGCCGGCCGGGTCGCCGGGAGGATCGCGGGCCCGCCGGTCGGCCGGGACGAACGTCTCGACGAGCGCGATGAGCAGGTGCGTCTGACGACGCAGCTCCTCGTCGGCCCGTGCCTCCCTGTGCCGGACCTGCAGGTCCCGCCCGGACCGCCCTGCCGGCGCGACCGGCGGCCCGGTCCCGGGCACCGTCCCCGCGGTACCATCCGGCGCGATGGACCTGCCGCCCGCCTCCCCGCATCGTCCCGGGGTCGCCGTCGGCGCCACCGCCTCGCCGTGCCCGGCGGAGCTCGGCTTCGCCTCGGATGGCGAGGGCCTCCCGCAGGTCCTCGAGCGCTGCCATCGACCGGAGGATCGGCGGTGACGGCCGTCCGCGGGGCAGGCGAGCTGCCTGAGCGTGCGATGCGCTCGCTCCTGCTGACGCTGTCGCACCGCCGCTTCCTCGGTCGCCTCGCGGCCCGGATGCCGATCAGCCGCTCGATGGTCCGCCGGTTCGTCTCGGGCGAGACGCTCGACGAGGCGCTCCCGGCGCTCGAGCGGATCCACGCTGCGGGCCTGAGGACGACCGTCGACGTCCTCGGCGAGTCGGTCGCCTCGACCGAGGCGGCCGCCGCTGCGGCCGACCGCTACGTCGCCCTGCTCGACGCGATCGCCGCTCGCGGCCTCGACGGCAACGTGAGCCTCAAGCTCAGTCAGATGGGCCTGGACGTCGACGGCGCGGCCTGTCGGGCGAACCTCGAGCGGGTCCTCCGAAAGGCGGCCGAGACGGGCGCGTTCGCCCGGATCGACATGGAGGACCACACCAAGACCGACGCGACGCTCGCCATGTGGCGCGAGGTCCGCGCGACGTACCCGGGCAGTGGCGTCGTCATCCAGGCGGCGCTCCGGCGCAGCCCGTCCGACGTCGCGGCGCTCGTCGCGGAGGGCGCCCGGATCCGACTCTGCAAAGGGGCGTACAAGGAGCCCGCCTCGGTCGCCTACCAGGTCAAGGCCGACGTCGATCGCGCCTACGCGGAGCTGATGGAGCGGCTGATGCGTGACGCCGAGTACCCGGCGCTGGCCACGCACGACGAGCGGCTCATCCGCCGCGCGATCGCCTTCGCCGAACGCGAGGGGATCGGCCGCGACCGCTTCGAGTTCCAGATGCTCTACGGCGTCCGACGCGACCTGCAGGAGCGGCTCGTTCGGGACGGCTGGACGGTCCGCGTCTACGTGCCCTTCGGCCGCGAGTGGTACCCGTACTTCATGCGCCGGCTGGCCGAGCGGCCGGCGAACGTCGCGTTCATCCTGCGCAGCGTCCTGCGGGAGGGACGAGGGAGCGAGCCGGCTCCGGTGGCCGGCGGCGAGGACGCCCCCCGGACGTGACGAGAGCCGCCGGGGAGGAAACCGGCGGCTCGTCGGGTCGGCAGGATGCGGCCATCAGGCCGCCCGGAGGAGCTCTACCAGCGCCGGCCGGCCTCGAGCACGAGCGCCAGGCTCGCGAGCGCCGACAGCGCCAGGAGGACCCGGAACGTCTCCAGCTTCATCCGCTTCATGTCGTCGTCCCTTTCGCGCGCCTCCGACTGATGTGGGCACGGGAGGCGACCAGCGACGGGACCGTAGGCCGCCCGGACCGCGAACGGTATAGCCCAGAGGTACCAGTACCCGATGCCCCCAAGGTCAGGGGCGGACGGGCGCTACGGAACCCCCGCCCGTCCCGGGCGGGCTCGCATGCCCGCTGCGAGGACGACCGCGATCCCCAGCCCGATGAGGACGTCGCCGGCGCTGAACACGTTGGCCAGCGGGACCCAGTCGGGCAGGGCGAAGATGTCGGTGAGCGGCCGGAGCGCCGGGTCCGCGACCACGACGCTGTTCGTCGGGCCGCCGGCCGTCAGCCCGAGGGAGGCCAGCGCCGCCGGGTCGGCAGGCATCGCTCCGCCGTTCGCGGCGATCGCCAGCAGGTTCGAGACGGCCCCGAGGGCGACGATCGCGAGACCAGGGACGCGGACGTTGCGGAGGACCACGAGGAGGACCGCGGCCGTGGACGCGACGTAGAGGGCCGGTCCCAGGGCGCCGGCGAGCCGGCTCCCGCTGTCCGTGAAGAGGACCAGCTGGACGAGCAGCCCGCCGATCGCCAGCGGCACCCAGCGGATGCGAAGCGCCCCGAGCCGCGCGAGACGTCCGCCGAACGCGAAGCCTGTGAGGATCCCGAGGGCGATCGCGTAGAGGATGAACATCCGGCCGGGGTGCCGTCAGCCGCCCGGCTCGAGCATCTGGCGGAGCTGCCTCGCGTGCTCCTCGAGGTGGCCGACCACGAAACGCTCGAGCATCTCGGCGACCGGCATCACGCCCCGCGTCGGATGGAGCCCGCGCCTGGTGGTCTCCACCTCCGAGAGTTCGGGCAGGCGCCGAGCGTAGCGCTCGACATCCGCCTCCAGGCGGCCCAGAAGCTCGCGCAGGGGCACCGTCCGGTCCCGCCCGATGATCGCGATCCGGACAGGATCGCCCGGCACGCGACCGAACGGGACGGGCTCGGGCGACCCGGCCAGGACGCGCTCGATCTCACCCAGCCAGAACGGCAGCATCTCGGTGACGTGGGCGAGCACCTCTGGTGGGCCCCAGGCGGCTTCGGGCTCGGTCCCGTAGCGCTCCGCGAGCGGCCAGGGCGACCCGGCCTCGAGGAGCGGCCGCAGCGCGCTCAGCTCGGATGCGGCCGCGCGCAGCCGGCCGACCTCACGATCCAGCTGGGACATCGTTCTCCTTCGTGGGACGTGCTCGCCTGGAGTGTCGCACGACCCGCTCCGAGTGGCCGCGGCGGCCTCGAGGTCGGGGAGTCCTGGGAGCGCGGCCCCGGCGCGAGGCGACCGTCGCTTGACGCATCGCGCCGCGGACGGATACTGGCCGCGACATCGTGACGAGCGGGCGCGGCCTGGTCGTCCGTCCCGAGCCGTCGATCCACGGAGGGCGTCCCCTGATGACCGAGACGGCGCAGCGTCCTGGCGCGGCGAACCAGGCCGGCGCACACATCGATCCCGACGCGTATGCCAAGGCGGAGGACTTCCTGCCGCTCAAGGGCATCGACTACGTCGAGTTCTGGGTCGGCAATGCGCGCCAGGCCTCCGCCTACTACCGCGCGCTCTGGGGATTCGCCCCCGTCGCGTATGCGGGCCTCGAGACGGGCGTGCGCGATCGGACGTCCTACGTGATGGTCCAGAACGGCATCCGGTTCGTGCTGACGGCTCCGCTCGCACCGGATGGGGAGATCGCGGCGCACGTCCGACGGCACGGCGACGGCGTCCATGACATCGCGTTCGCGGTCGACGACGTCCGGGCCGCCTGGCGCGAGACCACCGGCCGCGGCGCCCGCTCCTATCTCGAGTACGCGGAGGCCGGCTCGGACGCGGACGGGACGCTCCGCCGCAGCGCGATCCACACCTACGGCGAGGTCGTCCACTCGTTCGTCGACCGTTCCGACTACCACGGCGCCTTCGCCCCGGGCTTCCGCCGGGTCAGGAAGCCGGCCGCCGCGGCGCCGGGCCTGTCGCTCCTGGAGATCGACCACTGCGTGGGCAACGTCGCGCTGGGCGACATGGACCGCTTCGTGGACTTCTACCGCGACGTGCTCGGGTTCAGCCAGCTGGTCCACTACGACGACAAGGTCATCCACACCGAGTACAGCGCCCTGATGTCGAAGGTCATGACCAACGGCAACGGCCGGGTCAAGTTCCCGATCAACGAGCCGGCGGCGGGACGGAAGAAGAGCCAGATCCAGGAGTTCCTCGACTACTACCTGGACGCCGGCACCCAGCACATCGCGCTGCGGACGGAGGACATCGTCGGGACGGTCCGGCGCCTGCGCGAGAACGGCGTCGAGTTCCTGGGCATGCCGCACGCCTACTACGAGCAGCTGGGGGAGCGCGTCGGGAACGTCGGCGTGCCGATCGAGACGCTCGAGGAGCTCGGCATCGAGGCGGACCGGGACGAGGAGGGCTTCCTCCTCCAGATCTTCACCCGGCCCATCCAGGACCGCCCGACGTTCTTCTTCGAGATCATCGAGCGGCATGGATCGCGCGGCTTCGGGGTGGGCAACTTCAAGGCGCTCTTCGAGGCCATCGAGATCGAGCAGGCGCGCCGGGGGAACCTGTAAGGCGTCACCCCGCCCGCGGACCGCGCCCGGCCGACCGCGCCCGGCCGACCGGCGCGCCGGCGCCGGAGAGGCGACGGACGGACTCGCGCGACCCTCGTGCTCCTGCGTAGACTCCCGAGCGTGAAGCTGGCTCACGTCCGAGAGCACCACGCGCCGTCCGGCGCCCCCTGGCGGCTCGCGGCCGCGCTCGATCCCGGCCCGGGCCGCTGGCTCGACCTGGAGGTCGCACGGCGTCGGGCGGTGGCGCGCGACCCCGGCCGCGCCCACGACGCGGTCCTCTTCCGCCAGCCGGTCTCCACGCTGGACGACCACCTCGCCCGCGGATTGCGGGTGGACGCGCTCGGCGACCTCGTCGAAGGCTTCGAGCCGCGGGACGAGGACGACGACGCCGTGCTCGATGCCGGCGACCTCACCTTCGGGCCGCCGATCCTCCGGCCCCCGTCGCTCCGCGACTTCTACGCGTTCGAGGGCCACGTCCGGACGATGTGGGAGCGGCGAGGCGGCGAGGTGCCCGAGGCGTGGTACCGCCTGCCGATCTTCTACTTCAGCAACGTGTCCGAGCTGCGCGGGCCGGGCGATCCAGTCTGGGCCCCGAGGGGGTCGGGCGAGCTCGACTACGAGCTGGAGGTCGCGGCGCTCGTCGACACGCCGGCCAGGGATCTGCCGGCCGCGCGTGCCGAGGAGGCGATCGGGGGCTACACCATCCTCAACGATTGGTCGGCGCGCGACCTCCAGCGCGAGGAGACGACCGTCCGCCTCGGGCCGGCCAAGGGCAAGGACTTCGCCAGCTCGATCGGGCCGTGGCTGGTGACGCCGGACGAGCTGGCCGATGCGCGGGCACCCGGGGCGAGTGGCCCCGACCTCGCCGCGACCGCCAGCGTGAACGGGGTCGAGACCTCACGCGGACGGTGGGCGAGCGCGCACTTCAGCTTCGGCGAGATGCTGGCTCGGGCCTGCGCGGACGCCCTCCTCCGGCCCGGCGACCTGCTCGGTTCCGGCACGGTCGGAACGGGCTGCCTCCTGGAGGTCAAGGACGCGACGTTGGGTCGCTACCTGCGGCCCGGGGACACCGTGGCGCTTCGCGTCGAGCGGCTCGGCGAGCTGACGACGCCGATCGTGGAGCGACCGGAGGAGCGGCGGTGACCGACGGCGCGACCCGGCGGGCGCGGGGCCGCGCCGCCTAGACTCTCGAGAGGCAGACGCGCGAGGTCCCCACGGCATGTTCTACGTCTCCCGCGGGAACGTCCCGCACAAGCGCCACACGCAGCACCGGGCGCCCGACGGCGCGCTGTACGCCGAGGAGCTGTTCGGCGTCGAGGGGTTCACGGGCCGGAGCTCGCTCCTGTATCACGCGACACCCCCCACGCAGGTCGAGCTGATCGAGGCCGTCGGGCCGGTGGTCGTCGAGGAGGCCGACGACCCGATCCACCGCCATCGCCTCGTCAAGTCGGCCGGCGTGGCCCCGGCTGGCGACGCCACCACCGGCCGGGTCCCCCTGTTCTTCAACAGCGACCTGGTCATGGGCATCGTCCGGCCGGCCGAGGCGATGCTCGAGGACGCTTTCTACCGGAACGCGGAAGCCGACGAGCTGCTCTACGTCCACGAGGGGACGGGCCGGCTGGAGACGGTCTTCGGGCGGCTCGCCTACCACCCGGGCGACTACCTCGTCCTGCCGATCGGGACCACGTGGCGGCTCGTGCCCGATGCGGGCTCGCCGCAGCGGATGCTCTACCTGGAGTCGTTCAGCGAGATCGAGCCGCCGCGGCGGTACCGCAACGACTACGGGCAGCTGCTCGAGCACTCGCCGTTCTCGCAGCGCGACATCCGGCCCCCCGAGCTCGTCGCGCCGCGGACCGAGCGCGGCGAGTTCCGTGTGACGGTCAAGATGCGCGGGCGGCTCACCGCCTACACGATGGGCCATCACCCCTTCGACGTCGTGGGCTGGGACGGCTACCTCTGGCCGTTGGCCTTCGACATCGCTGACTTCGAGCCGATCACCGGGCGGATCCACCAGCCGCCGCCCGTCCACCAGACGTTCGCCGGTCGGAACTACGTCGTCTGCTCCTTCGTGCCCCGCAAGTTCGACTACCACCCGCTGGCGATCCCGGCGCCGTACAACCACTCGAACATCAACAGCGACGAGGTCATCTACT
>JAPVSP010000198.1:0-4491 GCA_047519685.1 Chloroflexota bacterium | reverse complement strand
GCGGATCTCGACGTGTCGAACCTCCACACCGCGCCGGAGGGCCGGATCCCGATCCGGACCGCGATCCGCCGGTCCGCGGAGCTCGATCGGCTGTGGGCGTTCGTCCGCGGCGAGGCCGAGCGGGGGCACCGGACCTTCGTGGTGGTGCCGCTCATCGAGGAGCCCGACGACGCCCTGGCCGAGGACGAGGAGGCACCCAGCATCGACCCCACGGAGGCCGGGGCGATCGCCGCCGAGTCCGAGGCCGAGCGGCTCCGCGAGCTGCTGTCGCCGCTGCGGGTCGGGCTCGTCCACGGGCGCCTGAGACCGGCCGAACGGGACGCCGAGATGGCGCGCTTCCGCGATGGCGGGCTCGACGTGCTGGTCGGCACGACGGTCGTCGAGGTCGGCGTCGACGTGCCGGAGGCCACGGTCATGGTCGTCGAGGGCGCGGATCGGTTCGGCCTCGCGCAGCTCCACCAACTGCGCGGGCGGGTCGGTCGCGGGACGGTGGAGTCCTTCTGCGTCCTGGTCTCCGACGTCCCCGACGGTGCCGTCGGGTGGGCCCGGCTCCGTGCCGTCGAGCGGCTGCGCGATGGGTTCGCGCTCGCCGAGGAGGACTTCGGCCTCCGTGGCGAGGGCGACGTGCTCGGGCTGGCCCAGAGTGGCCTGCCGCAACTGAGGATCGCCTCCCTCCAGCGGCCGGACCACCGCGAGCTGGCCGCCCGGGCCCGCGGGCATGCGGAGGCGCTCCTCGACGACGACGGCCAGCTGCGGCCGGGCCACGGCGAGCTCGATGCCGAGCTCCGGCGCGGCTGGCTGGCGCGCGTCTGGGCCGGCGATCCGGCCAGCGGCGCCTGAGGGCCGGGCGCGGTGCCCGACGCGGGGCGCATCATCGCCGGCCGGGCCAGGGGGATCCGCCTCCTCGCCCCGGGTCCGGGGACGCGTCCGCTCGCGGATCGGGTTAAGCAGACCCTGTTCGCGATCCTCGAGCCGGACCTGCCGGGCTCGCGCGTCCTCGACCTGTTCGCCGGCAGCGGGGCGGCCGGTATCGAGGCGCTGTCGCGGGGCGCGTCCTCCGCCGTCTTCGTCGAGCGCGACGCCGCCGCCGCACGGATGATCGAGGCGAACCTCCGGCGGGCCGCCCTGGCCGGCCCGGGCGCCCGGGTCGTCCGTGCCGACGCCCTGGCCTACCTGGCCGCTCGCGCCGACGCGGATGGCCCGTTCGACCTGGTCGTCCTCGACCCGCCGTACGCGGAGACCGACGTCCTGGTCCGGGCGCTCGAGCGCCTCGGCGACCCGGCCGCCGCGGGCCGGATCCTCGCGCCGGCCGCTCGCGTGGTGGCCAAGCACTTCTGGCGCGACCGTCCGCCGGCCCGGCTCGGGCTGCTAGCATCCGAGCGCGAGCGCCGCTTCGGCGAGTCGGCCCTGACGTTCTACCGGGCGGGCTCGCCGGAGGGTCCGCGAGTGGAGGAAGGATGAAGGTCGCCGTCTACCCCGGCTCGTTCGACCCGATCACCAATGGCCACCTCGACGTGGTCCTCCGGGCGGCCGGGGTGTTCGACCGGGTCGTCGTCGCGGTCCTCGAGAACCCGCGCAAGGCCCCCCTGCTGCCGGTCGCCCAACGCACGGCGGTGATCCGGGCGGCGATCGACGAGGCGGTCGACCCGGAGACGAGGCGACGCATCGAGGTCGAGTCGTTCGACGGCCTGACCGTCGACTTCTGCCGCCGACGCGGCGCCCGGTTCATCGTGCGCGGGCTGCGGGCCATCTCGGACTTCGAGACCGAGATGCAGCTCGCTCACAACAACCGGAAGCTGGCGCCGGACGTGGACACCGTGTTCTTCATGACCTCGCTCGAGCACGGCTACGTGAGCTCGAGCCTGGCCAAGGAGATCGCCATGTTCGGCGGAGACGTCGCGGCGATGATCCCGGCCGCCGCGCTGGAGGCCCTGGAGGCGGCCCTGGCGACGGCGGGCGCGGTGTCGGGCGGCCCGAGCGGCGTGCGATAATCCCTGGACCGGAGCGAGCCCGGAGGGTCTCCCATCGACATCATCTTCCTCGTCGAGCGCCTGGAGTCGCTCATCGCGAACGGGAAGAAGCTGCCCCTGACCAACAACGTCGTCGTCGATCAGAACGCCGCCCTCGGGCTCATCGACGAGCTGCGGGTGGCCGTGCCGGAGGAGGTCCGCCAGGCCAAGCGGATCAACCAGGAGGGGGAGCGGATCATCGAGAAGGCCCATGAGGAGGCCGAGCGGATCGTCGCCCGTGCACAGGAGCAGGCGGCATTCCTGATCGGCGAGCGCGGCCTGACCGAGGCGGCCGACGAGCAGAGCCGCCAGATCATCGCTCGGGCCGGCGCCGACGCGGACGAGATCCGGCGTGGCGCCGACGAGTACGCGGTCTCCGTCCTGGTGGGCCTCGAAGGGGATCTCGTCCGGACCCTCCAGAGCGTCAAGAAGGGCATCGCGATGCTCGACGAACGTCGGGCGGCGCTCGGCGGCGAGGCGTCTCGTCGCCCGGACGAGGCGGACGAGCCCTACGACGAGGAGGATGCCGGCGAGCCTGCCGTCCGGTGACGGCCCGCTCCGACGCCCTGCTCTTCCCGGCCGCCGGGCTCCTGGCCGAGCCACCCGGGGCATCGCGCGCGTTCCCCGTCGGACCGGTCGGCGTGGACGCCGGAGAGGATCTCCCGCTCGCCGCCCCGGTCACCGGGGAGCTGCACATGGCACGCACGAATCGCGGGCTGCTCGTCCGTGCGGACGTCACGACCCGTCTCGCCGGGCGGTGCAGTCGATGTCTTCGCGACATCGAGATCCGCCTCCAGCTGCGGATCGACGAGGAGGTCCTCCCGAGCGTCGACATCGCGTCCGGGCTGCCGATCGACGCGACCGCCGAGCCGGACGTCGTCCGGCTGACCGATCATCACGAGCTCGACCTGGAGCCGCTGGTGAGGGAGGCCATCCAGCTCGCAGAGCCGATCGCCCCGCTCTGCCGCCCCGACTGCCCCGGGCTGTGCCCGGTCTGCGGCGAAGAGCTGGCGCTCGGCTCCCACGACCACGGCGGCGAGGCTGTCGACCCGCGCCTGGAGGCGCTCCGGGCGTTCCGGGTCGACGGCGACGCGCAGACCGACTAAACTCGCGCGTCGGCCCCGCTCGCGTCGCCGTCGGCGCGGCCCGACCGCCCGATCCGACCATCCGCCGGCCGCCGGCAGGCCGGAGCCCCCCTCCCGGAAGGAGCGACCACCGATCATGGGTGTCCCCAAGCGCAAGGTCTCACATGCCCGCCAGGGCGACCGGCGCAGTCACCACGCCCTCGAGCTGCCCGCCCTGGTCGACTGCCCGCACTGCCACCAGCCGAAGCTGTCCCACCGCGCCTGCCCGAACTGCGGCTTCTACAACGGCCGCCTCGCCGTCGAGGTCAAGCCATCCCCCGACGAGTCGGCCTCCTGACGGTCCCCAGCCGGTGGCGCCGCTGACCCAGCCAGGTGAGAGCGCGCGGCCCGTCCGCATCGCGGTCGACGCCATGGGCGGCGACCACGGACCGGGCGAGGTCGTCCCCGGGGCCCTCGCGTACGCCCTCGACCATCCCGAGGACCGGCTGATCCTCGTCGGCCGACGGGAGCGCGTCCACCAGGCGGCCGCCGGGCCGCTGCCCGGCAACGTCTCGACCGTCGAGGCGAGCCAGGTGGTCGAGATGCACGAGCATCCGGCGCGCGCCCTGCGCGAGAAGAAGGACGCGTCGATCCTCGTCGCGGTCGACCTGGTCCGCCGGGGCGATGCCGACGCCGTCGTGACAGCCGGCCATACCGGCGCGGGCATGGCGGCGGCGATCCTGCGACTCGGCAGACTGCCGGGTGTGGATCGCCCGGCGCTGGCGATCCAGATGGTCACCGACAGCGGACCGTTCGTGTTCCTCGACATCGGGGCGAATCCCGACTCCACCGGTGAGAACCTCCACCAGTACGCCCACATGGGTGCGATCTTCGCCGAGCGGGTGCTCGGGGTCGTGGAGCCGCGCGTGGCCCTCCTCTCGATCGGTGAGGAGAAGGGCAAGGGCGACGCGCGCATCACCCGCGCCACCGAGCTGCTCGATGCGTCGGGGCTCAACTTCGTCGGCAACGTCGAGGGCAAGGACCTCGTCCACCACATGGCCGACGTCGTCGTGTGCGACGCCGTCCTGGGGAATGTCACGATCAAGTTCTTCGAGGGCCTGTCGACCTTCATCTTCGACCTCTGGCGACACGAGTTCCGGGCGAGCCTCAGGGGACGGCTGGCCGGATGGCTCATGGGACCGGGGATCGCGCGGATCCGGGGCGTGTTCGACTACGAGAAGGTCGGCGCCTCGCCGCTCCTGGGGGTCGGCGGGACGGTGGTCATCACCCACGGGCGGGCCCGGCGGCGGATGATCTCGTACGCCGTTGCGGCCGGTGCGACGATGGCGAGGGCGCACGTGCCGGAGCTCATCAGCGAGCGGCTGCTCGAGCCGCGCGTCGCGATGGCCATGGGCGGG
>JAPVSP010000197.1:0-8501 GCA_047519685.1 Chloroflexota bacterium | reverse complement strand
GCGCGCCAGGCGGGCGCCAGCATCCGGACCCACACCCGGGTCGTGGGCATCGACGTCCGCGGCGGGCGCGTTGCCGGCGTGGCGATCGAGAGCCGCGGCGACCGCTCGTCGATCGCGACCGAGGTGGTGGTCGATGCGGGCGGCATGTTCGCGCCCGAGATCGCCCGGCTCGCGGGGGTGACGGTCCCGATCATCCCGATGGCCCACCAGTACCTGTTCACGGAGGCCATCCCGGGCGTCCGCCCGGACCTCCCGCAGCTCCGGGACCCCGACAACCTGTGCTACTTCCGGGAGGAGGTCGGGGGGTTGTGCATGGGTGGCTACGAGCGCCACCCGGCGCCATGGGGCCTCGACGGGATCCCGGCGGACTTCAACGGCAAGCTCCTGGCGCCCGATTGGCCGCGCTTCGAGGAGATCATGGACGGCGCGATCCGGCGGGTCCCGGCGATCGCCGACGCCGGCGTCAACCGGATGATCAACGGCCCGGAGGCCTTCACGCCCGACAACGAGTTCATCCTCGGTGAATCCGAGGTCCGCGGCTTCTGGGTCGCGGCGGGCTTCTGCGCCCACGGGATCGCCGGTGCCGGCGGCATCGGGCAGCAGGTGGCCCAGTGGATCGCGACCGGCGAGCCCGAGCTGGACCTCTGGAAGATGGACATCCGTCGGTTCGGCGCCCAGTACCGCTCGCGGTCGTACACGCTCGCCCGGACCGCCGAGGTCTACTCGACCTACTACGACATCCACTACCCGGCCGAGGAGCGGTCGGCCGGCCGGCCGCTGCGCCTCTCGCCGACCTACGGCCGGCTGGTGGAGCTCGGGGCCGCGTTCGGGGAGAAGTCGGGCTGGGAGCGTCCGAACTGGTTCGAGTCGAACGCCGGCGGGGCCGGCGTGGCCGACCCCCTGGCCCTCGAGGCGCTCCGGCCGCGCGGCTGGGCTGGTCGATGGTGGTCCCCGGCGATCGGAGCGGAGGCGCTCGCGACACGCCGGACGGCGGCCCTGTTCGACGAGACCAGCTTCGCGAAGCTCGAGATCCGGGGCCCGGGGGCGCTCGCCCTGCTGCAGCGGCTGTGCGCGAACGACGTCGATCGTCCGGTCGGCTCGCTGGTCTACACCTCGATGCTCAACTCCCGGGGCGGGATCGAGTGCGACTTCACGGTCAGCCGGCTGGCCGAGGACCGCTTCCTCATCGTGACCGGCACGGCGTTCGGCAACCACGACCTGGGCTGGATCCGACGGCATGCCCCGACCGACGGCTCGGTCGTCGTCGCGGACACGACCTCGGCCCGAGCCTGCCTCGGCCTGTGGGGACCCAGGGCCCGCGACATCCTGGCGGCCACGACCCCGGACGACGTGTCGGACGCCGCCTTCCCGTACCTCACCGCCCGCGAGATCACCGTCGGCCACGTCCCGCTGCTGGCGCTCCGCGTCACCTACGTTGGCGAGCTGGGCTGGGAGCTCTACCCGCCGATGGAGTACGGCCTGGCCCTGTGGGACACACTCTGGGAGGCGGGCCGCCCGCACGGGCTCGTGGCGGGCGGCTACCGGGCGATCGAGGCGCTCCGGCTCGAGAAGGGCTACCGGGCGTGGTCGACCGACATCACGCCCGAGGAGACGCCGTACGAGGCGGGCCTGGGCTTCGCCGTCCGACTCGACAAGGGCGACTTCGTGGGCCGGGAGGCGCTCGTCGCGGCGAGGGCCGCCGGGCCCCGCCGGCGCCTGCGCGCGCTCGTCCTCGACGATCCGCTGTCGGTCTGCCTGGGCAACGAACCCGTGCGCGTCGACGGCACGATCGTCGGCCGAGTGACGAGCGGCGGGTACGGCTTCGCGGTCGAGCGCTCGATCGCCTACGCCTACCTGCCGGGCGGGTCGACGGCGGTCGGGACGCGGGCCGAGGTGGAGGTGTTCGGTCGGTGGGTCGGCGGCGAGGTCGTCCGCGAGCCGCTCTACGACCCCGGCGCCGAGCGGGTGCGATCGTGACAGACGAGCGAGCCGAGGACGGGAGCGGCGATTTCGGGCCGGCCTGGAGCGCGTCCTGGGCCCGCGCTTCCGAAGCCGACCTCGAGTACTGGCTGGCGTTCGCCCTGTCCGCCTGCGAGGCGGCGGACGAGATCGCCCTGACGCACTTCCGTCGCGACCTCGAGGTGATCGCCAAGCCGGATCGGACATTCGTCACCGTGGCCGACCGGGCGATCGAGCGGCTCATCCGCGGGCGGATCGGGGCGACGTTCCCCGGCCACGGCCTGGTCGGGGAGGAGTACGGCATCGAGGCGGGAGCCGGGACCGTCCGCTGGTACATCGACCCGATCGACGGCACGCACAACTTCATCCGAGGGGTGCCGCTCTTCGGGACGCTCCTCGCGATCGAGGTGGATGGCGAGGTCCAGGTCGGCGTCCTCTCGGCGCCGGCCCTCCGCGAGCGCTGGTACGCCCGGCGGGGCGGGGGAGCCTGGGCGGTCGGGGCGGCCCGCACGGAGGGCCCCCGGCGGATCGCGGTCTCCCGCGTGGAGCGGCTGGAGGACGCCCAGGTCCTCTATGGCTCCGGCCACGACATCGAGTCGTCCGGGCGAGCCCCGGGCTTCCGCTCCCTGCTGGGGGACGTGTGGCGGGAGCGCGGCTTCGGCGACTTCTGGGGCTATGCCCTGCTCTCCGAGGGCGCGGCGGAGGGGATGATCGAGGTGGACCTCTCGCCCTGGGACATGGCGGCGCCCTTCGTCCTGGTCGAGGAGGCCGGCGGACGGGTGACGGACTTCGAGGGCCGCCGTCGCCTGGACGCGGGGGCGTACCTGGCCTCCAACGGCCGGCTCCACCGGCTGCTGCTCGATCGGCTGCGGGCGCCCTGACGGGAGCGGCCCCGCCGCCAGCACATCCCCGGGCTCGGTTGTAGGCTCGCGCGATGGGCACACGGAGAGCGTCCGCCGGGACTCGAGGTGCCCCCGAGCGAGCGGTCCTCGCGCTCGCGCTGCTCAGCGCGCTCGCCGTCGGCTGCGCCCCGACGACGACGCCGCAGCCGTCCGTCGCCCCGACCGGGACCTCGGCGGCGTCGGGCGGTCCATCGCCGAGCGAGCCAGCCCCATCTCCGGAGGGACCCACGCCGGGCCCGTCGTCGCCCTCCCCCGCGGTCCCGCCTTCGCCGCGGCCCGCGGGCTCACCCTCGCCGGGGGTGGCGCCATCGGGTACGGAGGTCCTCGTGGGCGCGGGCGACATCGCCTCCTGCGGCCTGACCGCCGACACGGCGACCGCGGCCCTCGTCGAGTCGATCCAGGGTGCGGTCTTCACGGCGGGCGACGATGCCTATCCGAGCGGTACCCCCCAGCAGTTCGCCGACTGCTACGGGCCCACCTGGGGGCGGTTCCGGGGGCGCACCCATCCGGCGTTGGGCAACCACGACTGGGAGACCCCCGGGGCCGCCGGCTACTTCGGCTACTTCGGCTCTGCCGCCGGTCCGGCGCCGGGTGGCTGGTACTCCTACGACCTTGCGACCTGGCACGTGGTCGTCCTGGATTCCGAGTGCGCGGCGGCGGGCGGCTGCGGTGACGGGTCGCCGCAGCTGGCCTGGCTCCGGGCGGACCTGGCGGCCCATCCGGCGGCCTGCACCCTCGCGATCTGGCACCACCCGCGGTTCAGCTCGGGGCAGCACGGCGACGACGCCGACGTCGGCGCGTTCTGGCAGGCGCTCTACGCCGCGGGGGCCGAGCTCGTCGTCAACGGCCACGACCACGACTACGAGCGATTCGCCCCTCAGGCTCCCGACGGGTCTCGCGACACTGGACGCGGCCTGCGCGAGTTCGTCGTCGGCACGGGTGGCGCCTCGCTCCGGCCGTTCGCGGGGGTGGTGCCGAACAGCGAGGTGCGGAACGCCTCGACGTACGGCGTGCTCGTCCTCACCCTCGAGCCGGGGGCCTATCGCTGGCGGTTCGTCGGCGTGCCCGGCTCGTCGTTCGGCGACGAGGGCGCTGGCGTCTGCCACTAGCCACCGCGCCGGCCATCCGCGGGGCCCGGGCGTCGGCGCCTCGGCTACCCGGCGAGCTCGGCGAAGGGCCCGAGCAGCTCGTCGAACGTCTCCTCCCGGACGAGATCGGCCGCGACGAGAGCGAGCGTCGCGTCGCGCAGCGAGACGACCACGCGCGCCCGGTCCTCCGGTCCCAGCGAGTCCCGCTGCCACGGCAGCCCGTAGAGCGACGGCTCGCTGTACTGGTCGCCGAGCCAGCGGCTCAGCCAGGTCGTCATCGCGTCCTGCGCCTCCGCCACGAGGTCGCCGAGCCCAGCCGCCCGCGCTGCCGCCTCCGCGTCCGCTCGGGCGAGATCGTGCGACTCGGGCTCGAGCGGCCGCGCGCCGAGCATCCGGATCTCGTCGATCGGCGCCCGCTCGAGCCGAGCCGCGAAGCGCTGGAGGCGCTTGCGGGCGGCAAGCTCGGGTCCGCGCATCGCCCGCTCTCGGTCGCCGCCTACGCGCCGGCCGCGGCCAGGCTCTCGTCCAGGATCGACAGGGCGAGCTCGACCTCGGCTGCCGTCGTGACGAGCGGCGGGATGATCCGCACCACGTTCACGTAGCTGCCCGCGGTCAGGACGATGAGCCGGCGACGGAGCGCCTCGGCCTGGACGCGCTTCGTGAGGGCGGGATCGGGCACGCGGCCGTCGCCCTCGCCCGGCTTCACGAACTCGAGCGCGAGCATCAGCCCGAGGCCCCGGACGTCGCCGATCGAGGGATAGCGGGGCGCGAGATGCCGGAGGCCGGCGAGGAACTGCGCCCCGCGCTCGCGAGTGTTGCCGACCAGGTCCTCCTCCTCGATGACGTCGAGGGTCGCGTTCGCCGCCGCGCACGACACGACGTTGCCGCCGTAGGTCCCGCCGTGGACGCCGGGCGTCCAGGCCGCCATGACGTCGCTGCGGGCGATGAGGCCGGACAGCGGCAGGCCGGAGGCGATGCCCTTGGCCATGACCAGGATGTCCGGCTCGACGTCCCAGTGCCGGACGGCGAACAGCTCTCCGGTCCGCCCGAAGCCGGTCTGGACCTCGTCCGCGATGAGCAGGATCCCGTGGCGGCGGGTGATCTCGCGAAGCCGCGGCAGGAAGGCGGGCGGGGGGACGATGTAGCCGCCCTCGCCGATGACCGGCTCGACGATGACGGCCGCCACCTTCTCCGGGTAGACGAGCTGGTGGAAGAGCAGGTCGAGGCGGGCCTCCCAGTCGCACGTGCAGGCGGCCGGATCGTGCGCGCCGCCCGGCGCGCGGAAGCAGTACGGGTAGTCGGCGTGGTAGACGGAGCCGGGAAGGGGCTCGAAGGCCGCCCGGTAGACGTCCTTCGCCGAGGTCAGCGCCATCGTCTGCGCCGTGCGGCCGTGGAACCCGTAGCGGAAGGCGACGATGACCGGGCGACCCGTGGCCACTCGGGCGAGCTTGACCGACGCCTCGACCGCCTCGGCCCCGCTGTTCGACAGGAAGGCCTGCCAGGGGCCGCCGGGGAGGAGGTGGCGAAGCCGGGCGTGGAGTCGCAGGCCGGGCTCGTGGTAGACGATGTTCTGCTGCCCGTGCAGGAGCCTGGCGGCCTGCTCCTGGACGGCGGCCACGACCCGCGGGTGGGCGTGCCCCGTGTTGGTGACACCGATGCCCGACGAGTAGTCGAGGTACCGCTCGCCGTCGGTCGTCACGAGCCACGAGCCCTCGCCGCGCTCGACGGTCAGGTCGGTGATCCGGGACCAGACGGCCGGGACGACCGAGCGGTCGGGGAGGGTGGCGGCGTGCGCCGCGGGCGTGTCGACCATGGGTGGCTCCTAGAAGGTCGGGGGCGTGTTGACCCAGATGAGGCGGGTATCGGACGGGCCGAGCGCCAGGAAGCGATGGACGAGGGTGGACGGGAACGTCAGCGCGTCCCCTGCCTCGAGCCGGTAGACCTCCGTCTCTCCCAGCCACACGGCCAGGCTCCCAGAGAGGACGAACATGAACTCCTCGCCCGGGTGGCTGTAGGCGCCCTGGGATGACGCGCCCGGCTCGAGGACGAACAGCTGAGGCTCGAGGAGCGTCGGACCGTTCGCCAGGTTCTCGATGCGGACGCCGTCGCCGGTGTCGAGGACGCGTCGATCCTCGGCGCACACCAGCCGACCGTCGTCGCGAGTCGGCTCGCCAAGCAGGCCCGCGAGGGTCGCGCCGTACGCGTGGACGAGGCGGCGGAGGGCGGCGATCGACGCGCCGGTCATCCCCCGCTCGAGGGCGGAGATGAACGAGGTCGAGAGGCCGCTCCGGCCGGCGGCCGCGCGCAGCGTCAGCCCGCGCTCGCGGCGGAGCGACCGAAGCCGCTCGGCGATCGTCGAGCGTGGCTCCGGCCGAGCCGGCGTGCGCGCGGGGCGGCCGCCCGGACGCGCGGGGGCGTGCTCGCTCGGCCCTGTCGGCGCGGGGGCCTCGGACCGGGCCGCCTCGAGCAGGCGGCGGATCGCGGCGGCGTTGAGGCCGTCGACCGTCCGCCAACGGCGAACGGCGTGCAGGCGGACGAGATCCTCGGGGCGATATCGCCGGGTGCCACCGGGCGTCCGCACCGGCGCGATCAGGCCCTGGCGTTCCCAGAGGCGCAGCGCGGAGGGCGAGACGCCGACCGCCCGGGCGGCCGCCTCGATGCCGACATAGCCAAGCAAGGCGGCGCCGGGAGACCCAGGCCGCTCATCGACGCGGTCGTTCGAGGCCGCCACGGTCGCGCCGGTCACGCACGCCGGCGACGACCGGCGAGCGTCGTCAGGGCGACGGACCCGACCGCGACCACGAAGATGATCGTGCCGATGACGTTGACCTGGACCGGCACGCCGATCCGGTTCTTGGCGTAGATGAAGAGCGGGAAGGTCTGCGTCTTGCCCGCCGTGAAGTTGGTCACCACGAAGTCGTCGATCGACAGGGAGAACGCGAGCAGCGCGGCTGCGATGATCCCGGGCAGGATGAGCGGGAACGTGACCTTCCAGAAGGTGACCCACTCGTTCGCCCCCAGGTCCATCGCGGCCTCCTCCAGGTGCCGGGGGAAGCCGGCGAGCCGGGCGCGGACCGTGACGACCACGTAGCTGATGTTGAACATCACGTGGGCGATGAGGATCGTCACGAAGTTGAGCGGGAAGAACGGCGCGTTGCCGATCGACACGAACATCGTCAGCAGCGAGGCGCCCATGATGATCTCGGGTGTCGCCATCGGCAGGAAGATGAGCGCGTTCGTCAGGCCCCGGCCACGGAACCGGTAGCGGACGAGGGAGAGCGCCATGAGCGTACCGATCACGGTCGCGATGGCCGTCGAAAGGAAGGCGAGGGCCAGGGTCAGCCCGACGGCCTGCGGCAGGCCGTCGACCCCGAGCGGGTCCAGCCAGTACTTGAGCGTGAAGCCCTGCCAGACGACGTTGCTCTTGCCGGCCGGGTTGTTGAAGCTGAACAGGATGACCAGCGAGACCGGCAGCATCAGGTAGATGACGGCCAGCACCGTGTAGCCGACCATCAGGTACCGGTCGACGAACGCCGCGATGGCCGCCGAACGTGGTCGGGCCGGCCGCGTGCCGGTCAGGGCGTCGGTCGCGACGGCCATGTCAGACGCGCCCCACCGTGACCTCCTCGGTCCCCAGCACCCGGGCGTACAGGAAGGCGAGGATCAGGACGCCGAACATCAGGGTGAACGACAGGACCGAGGCCGCCGGGTAGTCGCTCTGGGCGAGGAACTTGTTCTGGATGACGTTGCCGATCATGTTCGTGTCCGGATTGCCCAGGAACTCGGCGTTGATGTAGTCGCCGATGGCCGGGATGAACGTCAGCAGCGACCCCGCGAAGACGCCCGACAGCGACAGCGGGAACGTCACCCGCACGAACGATTCAGACACGAAGAGCAGGCCGATGAGCGCACCGAGCACGGCACCGACGGCCGCCATCACCGGCCAGGACCACAGGAAGATGAAGCCGAGCACCCCGCCGAGGACCCCGCCGACGATGGCCCCGGCGATGCCGCCGCCCGGGCGCCAGGGCCCCGCGTACAGATCCTTGGCCGCCTCGACCAGCCGGACGTCGATCTTCTCGAGCGCGACGTAGATCGGCAGGGTCATGAACGGCAGGAAGCTGTAGGTGATGCCCGAGATGACGGCCACCGGGGTCGCCAGGAGCCGGAAATCCTGGGGGACGACGCCGATCGCCTTGAGCGGCCCCAGGAGCAGGCCGCTGTCGGCGAGGATGATCTTCCACGAGATCGTCCGCAGCAGGAAGCTCGTGAAGAACGGGGCGACGACGAGGAACAGGAGCAGGTTCTTCTGGCGGCCGCCCTTGAACGCGATCGTGTAGGCGAGCGGGTAGGAGATGAGGAACGTGAGGAGGGTGGCGGCCAGCGCGTAGAGCACCGACCGCCCGTAGAACTGCTTGAAGTTGTCGATGACGTTCGGGTAGTTGACCCAGTTGGCCAGCGAGAAGCTGAAGCCCTTCTCGACCGACCCGGTCCAGAAGCTCGCGATGAACATCTGGAACGCGGGCCAGACGTAGAAGACGAGCAGCCAGAG
>JAPVSP010000196.1:0-3177 GCA_047519685.1 Chloroflexota bacterium | reverse complement strand
CTGATGCTTATGCATCCTCCGCGCCATGCATGAGTCGGACTCGAGGTTGGACCTCCTCCGGATCGGCTTCGGCGCGGCCATCGCGGTCGCGCCCATCCTGGTCATGTTCGCCGCCACGCAGCTCCTCAACGCGGGGGTGCTCGCGCAGCCCGGCGGGGCCTTCATGGTCAGCATCACGCCCTTGTTTTTCGCCTCGGCGTTGCTGATCCCGATCGGGCTCCTCATCGTCGGCCTCGCCTTCCCGACCGACGGATTGCCGCGCCCGGTAGTCGTCGGGGCCTTCCTCGTACTGGGCGTGCCACCGCTCATCTTCGTGTGGTTCCTCGTCGGGATCGCGTTCAGTGGGGCGGCGGGCCAACCCTTCTAGGGCGACCGTGACCTCGAGCGCCTTTGCTGGCTCGCCCGCCGTCGAGCCTCGCTGGGCCGTCGGGGCTGACGACTCTGGGCCAGTGGGCTCTCGGCATCGACCGTGGGTCTTCGCTACCGTCGCCTGCGGACACGGAGCCCTCTCGTCCCGGTCCGGCCCGTGAGTCGAGCCGAGGCTCCGGAGTCCGTCGCCGGCTCGGTCCCCCAGTCGGGCCGCCCCGGAGGCCCCGCGCCGTCCTCATGGCGGGGCCTTCGGCTATCGTCGGCCGATGGACGATCGCGAGGCCGCCTGGTGGGCCGTCCATGAGGCTCTCGAGGGGCTGCCGGGCTGGACGGTGACACCCGCGGCCTTCCACGCCGAGGAGCGTCCCTGGCCGCGCTGGCACGTCACGGCGGTCAATGTGCGAACCAAGTCCACACCGCCCGCTCGAAGCAGCGAGCCGGTAATGCTCAGCACCCTGAGGCATACCGGAAGTCGGCATGACCATGTGACGGCGCCGATACTCCGACGTCGACTCCGCGACGCGCGGCCAAACGTCCGAGAGGATGTCGCCGCGGGCGACGGGCGATGCACGAGGCCCTCGAGGTGACCGGCGCGACTGAGATCGAGGCGCTCGAGATGCTCGCGCGGCTGCTCGGGGGGGAACGCGACTGACTTCCGGCCGTTCGGCCCTGCTCAGAGGGCAGACGACGGGCCTAGCGTCCCTCCGAGGAGGTGGGGGCCTTTGGCGCCGAAGGCGGGGTCCTGCCGCCACTGCGGCGGCCATATCAACACTCCGTCCCGCCCCGGACGTCGGCGGACGGTCTACTGCTCGCGCGCCTGCCTCGAGGCCCTCCGACTGGCCACCCGAAAGCCTCGTGTGTGCCGCCAGTGCGGTGGACGCATCGAGACGACCGGGCATCGCGACGGTCCACGCCTCTACTGCTCGGCGATGTGCAAGTCCGCGTGGTACGCCGCCCGGGCCGCGGATGGACGGACGCCCGGCGTGTGCCCGCGCTGCGGCAAGCAGATCGAGCTGACCCTGCAGAGGGGGAGGCCGCCGACGTACTGCTCGCGGGCGTGCTATTCCGCTGCGCGTGCCGATCGAGTACGGAGGGAGAGCGAAGCGCACCGCGCCGCCCGGCGCTGCCGCACGTGTGGCAGTTCGCTGGCCGGACGCAACCTCAAGGCCGTCTACTGCTCGGAGGCCTGCCACCGGGCCGACTTCAACAAGCAGCGTGACGCCGCCCGCGAGGCCCGCTGGCTGGAGGCGAAGAAGCCGTGCGCTAACTGCGGAGAGGACATCGGGCCGGACCGTAGGCGCGGCAGCGTCTACTGCTCTGACGCCTGCAAAGCGGCGGCGCAAGGCGACCGCTGGCGGGCGAAGGCGCCCGGGTACATGCGGGAGTACCTCTATGGCATCACCCGCGAGCAGTACGCCGAGCTGTTGGAGTCACAGGGCCGGCGATGCGCGATCTGTCGGAGCGACACGCCGGGCGGCAAGGGCGGCTGGCACCTCGACCACGACCACGCCACGGGCCGGAGGCGTGGCCTGCTGTGCCACGCCTGCAACATCGCCCTTGGGTACCTGGAGGACGACCCCGAGCGACTGCGGGCTGCGATCGAGTACCTCGCCGCGCATCGGGATAAGGTCGAGGTGGGTCCCGTCGGCTAGGCCTCGGGATGCCCCCGCTCCGCTAGTCGCCGACGATCCCGGTCCTGGGGGACCGGCCAACGGAGCGGCTGTGTCCGGGGCCGGTTGCTCACATTCTGCTCACGGACCAGCCGACACGGGGCGGTATCGACGGCCACCAGCAGGCCCGTCCGGTCGGCGTCTCACGCACGAAACGGCTTCGGAGGGGACTATCGGGGACCAGCCGCCACCGCCCTAGGCTCGCTTACACCGAGGATGTCGGGGGTTCGAGTCCTCCACCGCCCACCACTGTCATGAGTCGCGACATGTGTGACACCTGAGTCGGGACCTCGGTGTCGCGGCGTCGCCGGAGACCTCGGCCATCGGCCGGGGTCTCTTCGTTGGTTGCGCCAGTAGCCCTTGGCCGGCTCGATCAGGTGCGTCGAGAGGACCTCCCACGTTTCCAGACCGACGACCATCACCTCCTTGCGCCCGACTGTCGCGCATGTCCCGACTCACCTGTCACCGACCAGGTGTCACCGATGTCCTGGACTCAGACACTCCACCGCCCACCGCCACATCCGCTCGCTCGGCTTCCGACCGCCGTACGTCGGGCCGCTGTCGCGCGCTCGAGGCACGGAGCAACCCCCTCCGGCGTTCAGCCTCGTCGGCGCACCCGAGGCCGCGACGCGCGGGCAGCGCGGCGGCCGATTCTGATAGCGCGGCGGCCGATAGGGCACGTGCGGGGCAGATAGGGCTGGCCAGCGAACGGCTGCGTCCGGGCCCGCAACACCCACCGCGGTGCCGCGTCATCAGGGCATGACGCACCGCGACGCGCGACCGCACCAGGAGTCGCTCGCGGACGCCGGCACAGGCATCCTCGCTGTCGGCTTCTTCCTCGCCGGCTTCGCGATCGGCGTGTCGGGACCGCTCTTCGTCGTCATCGTCTCGCCGGCGTTCGTCGCCGGTCCGACCTGGGGCGGGCTCGCCCTCTTCGGGGCGATCCTCGTCGGCGGCCTCTCCGGTCCTATCGTGCTGATCGCGCTCGGCCTCGGTCGTCGGCCGTACGTCGGTGTCGCCATCTTCGCCGGGTGCGCCTCGCTCGCGGTCGGCACCTTCGTCGGTGGCTGGCTCGGCTCCTCGGCGGGTCTCGGAGGGTGGGCCATCGCGCGCGAGACCCCCGCTCGGCCGTACGTGT
>JAPVSP010000195.1:0-9058 GCA_047519685.1 Chloroflexota bacterium | reverse complement strand
TGAATGCGACGACGATGGCGAGCAGCGGCAGGACATAGATGACGTTGTAGAGCACCAGGTAGCCGTAGTAGGCGAGCGTCGGCAGCGCGTTCAGCGTCAGCACCCGGGTGAAGACGACGGGGAAGCCGCCCGTGCAGAGCATCTCGTACATGTTCGCGACCGCGGCGACGAGGATCGTCGTGCCGAGCAGGGCCGGCAGCGTCGTTGCGTCCACGATCTCGAACATCCGCCCGAAGACCTGCGGCTTCGCCGCGTCCGGCATGACCAGCGAGACGCCCCGCCGGAAGAACGCGAAGTCCTTGATGTTGATGAACGCCGCGACGACCGCCGCCGCCCCGGCGATGAGCGTGATGAGCCGCAGCTCCCCGAAGAGGAGGAACACGTTGAGCCAGGCCGCCATGAGGACGAAGTAGACGAGGCCCGAGACGGCGACGAAGACCCCGCCGACGAGCGCCATCCGCGTCCGGCTGCGGGACCCCACGAGGAGGCTCATGAGGAAGAGCAGGACCGAGAGAGCGCAGGGGTTGAACGCGTCGAGGCCGCCGAGGACGACGGCCAGGAGCGCCGGCGACAGGCTCGCCGCATCGATCCGGCCGACGAACGGCAGGTCGACGGGGACGGCGGCACCGGGGGACGGGGACATCGTGGGGCCCGGGGATGCCGAAGGCCCCGGCGACCGGCCGGCGGGGCCGACGAGGGCGACGACCTCGCCGTGATAGGCCTCCAGCTCGGCCCGGAGCGCGGCGCCCGTCGTCGCCGCCGCATCGAAGCCGGTCCGCAGCCGCGCCCCGAAGAGGAACGCCGGCACGCTGCTGAGCTGTTCGCCGATGCTGCCCGCGAGCTCCACGAGCCGATCGATGTTCGCCTGGATCTCGGGGCTGTCGCCGTCGACCTGCAGCGCGTGGACGTCGAGCCATGGCAGGTCCGCGGCCGTGGCCGCGAGCCAGGGCTTCGCCACCTGGCAGTGCGGGCAGGTGCTCGAGAAGCCGAACCAGAGGTCGATCCGCACGGCGCCGTTGGGGTCGACGTGCCACCAGGGCGCGCCGTCGGGGGTCAGGCTCGGGCTCGCCGCCGGAGACGGGCTCGCCGCCGGAGACGGGCTCGCCGCCGGGGACGGGCTTGTCGTGGCGGGGCTCGCCGTGGCGGGGCTCTCGGCCTTGACCGCTCCCCCCGGCGCGAGCGTCGGCGCCAGGACGAGCGCGATCGCCGCCGCAAGCGCGACGAGCGGACCGGCGGGCAGACGTGAACGGCGAAGGCTCATCGCCCCGGCAGCATCCGGCCCACCCGGGCGTGGAAGCCAGAGTCGGCCGGCGGTTCGGCGGGGGCCGGGCGGCGGGTCGGCGGGGGCCGGCCGGCCCCCGGGGTCGTGTCGGCGGTCCGTGGATGGACGCGCGAGCGCTGGGACCGCTCGGTCAGCTCACCCCGGCCAGCGCCCCGAGGTGCTCGGTCAGCCTCAGGTTCTCGCGGTAGTCGATGGGGACCTCGATCAGCGACGGCCCCGCGATCTCGAGCGTCCGGCGGAGCGTCGGCAGCAGCTCGGCCGCCGAGGCGGGCCGGAAGCCGGGGATCCCGAACGACCGCGCGAGGGCCACGAAGTCGGGGTTGCCGAACTCCACGGCGAACGGTCGCCCGAACTCGTTGCGCTGCTTCCAGTCGATGAGCCCGTAGGCGTCGTCGCGCCAGACGACGACGGTGACCTTCGAGCCGAGGCGGACCGCGGTCTCGAGCTCCTGGCAGTTCATCAGGAACCCGCCGTCGCCGCAGAGCGCGACGACCCGGCGGTCGGGATGGACGAGGCTCGCGGCGATCGCACCGGGCAGGGCGATGCCCATCGAGGCGAAGCCGTTGCTGATGATCACGGTGTTCGGCTCGTAGGCCTGGTAGAGCCGCGCGACCCAGATCTTGTGGGCGCCCACGTCCGAGACCACGATGTCCCACGGGTCGAGCGCCTCGCGCAGGTCGGCGATCGCGCGCTGGGGCTTGATCGGCAGGCCCTCGTCCGAGGCGAAGGCGGCCAGGTCGGCCAGGAGCTCCTGGCGCAGGTCGGCGTTGACGAGGATCTCCCTCGCCGCGTGCCGCTCGGTGGCATCCCGCCCGCCGATCCCGACCGGCAGCAGGGCGGCGAGCAACCGGCGGAGCGTCCCATCGATGTCGCCGACCAGCTCGACCTCGGGCTGGTACGACGCGTCGACCTCGGCCGGCGCCGTGTCGATGTGGACGATGGGCTTGCGCCCGTCCGGATTCCAGCGCGACGGCGCGTACTCCACGAGGTCGTAGCCGACGGCGACGACCAGGTCGGCCCGGTCGAAGCCGGTCAGGACGTGGTCGCGGGCCTGGAGTCCGACGGCCATGAGCGAGAGGTGGCTCCGGTCGTCGATGGCGCCCTTGCCCATGAACGTCGCGGCGACCGGGACATGGAGGCCGCGGGCGAAGGCGCGCAGGGCGTCCGAGGCGTGACGGCGCAGGACGCCGTTGCCGGCCAGGACGATGGGCCGCTGCGAGGCCGCGATGAGGCCCGCGGCGTGGGCGATCGCTTCGTCGGTCGGCTCGGGGAGGTAGGGGCGCAGGCGGGCCAGCGGCCGGACGCCGTCCGGGGCGGGGGCGGCCGCGATGTCCTCGGGCAGCTCGATGTGGGTGGGGCCGGGCTTCTCGAGCTGTGCGAGCCGGAACCCCTTGCGGACGATCTCGGGGATGGCCGCCGGGCCCTCGACCCGCGTGTTCCACTTCGTGACCGGCCGGAGCATGTCCACGATGTCGACGACCTGGTGCGCCTCCTTGTGGAGCTTGTCCGAGGCGGCCTGGCCGGTGATGGCGACGAGCGGCGCGCGATCGAGGTAGGCGTCGGCGATGCCGGTGACCAGGTTCGTGGCGCCGGGCCCGAGGGTGGACATCGCGACGGCGGCGCGGCCGGTCAACCGACCGTAGACGTCGGCCATGAACGCGGCGCCCTGCTCGTGTCGGGTCGTGATGTGGCGGACGGCGGCTGCCGGGGGGGAACCGCCGGCGGGGGCGCCCGATGCGGCCGCGACGGCGTCCTCGCGCCGGGCCAGCGCCTCGAGGATGTCCATCGTCTCCTCGCCCGGCACCGAGAAGACGTACTCGCAGCCCTCGGCCGCGAAGCAGTCGACGAGCAGGTCGGCGGCGCGGAACATCGCGGGAAGTGTAGTCGCGGACCTCACGGCCGCGAGTAGGTGACGCCCAGCTGGAGGAGGTCGTGCGAGCTCTTCCTCGACCCCGAGCTCTTCGCGTACAGCTTGATCGTCACGGCATTGGCGTTGGTGACGCTCGCCGCCTCGGGCAGCGAGATCGTGTCCGTCGCGAGGGTCCCCGTGTTGCAGGAGACCGGCGACGCACTGCTGCCGTGCGTGCCGAGGAGCGTCGCCCCGTTGTACACCTCGAAGTAGTAGCAGACGGTGTCGCCGCTGGTCGCGGCCCTCCACGTGTGCGTGAGGGTCACGCCGGTCACGGTGGCGCCCGTCGGGACGTAGGCGCCGAACGTGAGGATCACATAGCGCGTCGAGGCATACGCGGTGGCCCAGCTCCCGGCGCTCGTGTAGAGCGTGCCGTCGGCGGTGGCGAGCGACCACGGGGTCGTCGTCGGCGTTCCGGTCGAGGCGTCGGTGGAGCTCTTCTCGTAGAGGACGAACGACTGGTAGGCGGTCGACCCGGTCACCGTTGCCCGGTCGATCACGAGCGGCCTGAGGCCGCTGTGGTTCGCATACACCCGGATCGCGAGATCGTTCGCGGTGTCGGTCGTCGTGACGATCGGGATCGTGGTCGAGGTCGCCTGGAGCGTCGTCGTCGAGTTGCAGGCCACCGGCGAACCCGCACTCCCATAGGTCGCCAGGACGGTGGACGTCGAGGCCCGCCGGACCTCGAAGTAGAAGCAGACGGTTCCCGTGCCGCTGGCCGCGTAGTCGAACGCGAAGGCGGTGCCGGACACGGCCTGTCCAGCGGCCAGGGGTGCCTCGTAGGCCAGCTCGAAGTAGCGGGTGGACGAGAACGCCGCCGCCCAGTTGCCGGTCGTCTTCGTGCGGGCGTCGCCGGCATAGGAGAGCGGGTCCGACGCGCTCGCGGCGGTGCCCCCGCCGGACGCATCGGCGATCGTCCGCGGGGTCGACGATCGCGCCCCCGGGAAGATGTGCCCCGCCGCCAGCGCGTTGCCGCCGAGCGCGACGCTCTGCGTCATCCGCGACAGCACGGCGGGAAGGGGCCCGACGAGCATCGTCCCGATGAGCATGCCGGCAAGGGCCGCGACGAGCGGGCGGACGATCCGGCGTCGGTCGAGGGGGACGGCGCGCACGGCCATGGCCCGTCAGGCCGGATTCCGGATCGGGCCCTCCGCGGGGTCCGGAGCCGGCTCGGGCGCCCCATCGCCGTCGGCAAGGCGCCCGGCGACGTACAGCGCGAGGGCCGCGGTCACGACGGCCAGGATCCCGCTCGGCAGGTGGAGGAGCCAGATGAGGTAGCCGAGATACGGAACGCTGAGGAGGACGCGGCCGAGCAGGGACCGCGACGGCATCAGCGTCGGGTCGGGGGACGGGTTCGCGTCCCCCCGCGTCTCATACCACGTCCCGTCGGGGAGCTGGACGACGCGAGTCACTCGATGGGTGAGGATGGCCCCGGAGGCGAGCCTGAAGCTTGCGACGTCGCCGGGAGCCAGGGTGCCCGGGGCGGCGCGCTCCTCGAGGACGACCGAGCCAAGGGCGATCGAGGGCGCCATCGAACGCCCGCCGATGATGATCACCGGGTGGCCCGCCAGCGGGAGGACGGCGTCCAGCACGGCCGCCGCGACGATGACCGCGACGAAGGCCACCAGGAGCGTGTCGATCAGCCGGGCGATCGGCAGCCAGCGGCGCATCCGGTTCACATCGATCCCCATCCCGGTGGGCTCGCACCCGCCGGTCTCGGTGTCGGGTCCACGGCCGTCGAGTCCGAGTCGGGGGGCCCGGAGCCCAGGCCCCCCGAGCTGGATCAGTTGTTGGCCGTCTGCTCGGCGTCGAACGTGAACGTCGTCGTCGTCGCCGCGCCCTGGTACGTGTTCCCGGTCGCGAGCGGCAGCGATGCCCGGAAGCAGAGCGTCTCGTTCGCGCCGGCGGCCAGGCTCCGGTCACCCGGGTCCGCCCCGGCCGTCGCGCTGCCGAACGCCGAGCTGGCGAGCGAGCCGCTGTAGACGGACGTGCCGTCGAAGTTGGCGCAGCCCGTGCCGATCGTCTTGACCGCGAGCGTCATCTGCGTCGCGAGGTTCTTGCCGTCGGCGTTCGTGCTCGAGCTCGACATCGCGTAGCGCAGGGCGCCGGTGCCGCTGTTCGAAACGACGAGGGTCCCATTGATGTTGTCGCCGGGCATGAGCGCGGTCGCGGTCAGGAGCGCGGTCGCCGGACTTACGCCCAGGACGATCGTGCCGGCCGTGAACGTGTTGCCGGTCACCGTCTTCTGGTCGGTGAACAACGCGAGCGAGGTGACGGTCGCGCCGAGGCTGACGATCGTCAGCGCCGCGAGGAGCAGGCCGAACGCCCCGCGTCGCTGGTGCCGGCGGGCGCGCTCCGGCCGATCGGTGGGCGTGTCGTAGAGATCCATGGACGACGAAACCCCTCTCGTTGTCATGTCCGGCATGGGCCGGAGGACGGTCGCCTGGGCCCCACCGGGGCCCGTCCGACGCGGGGGTCACGGGTCCCGCGATCGGTGGCGTGCATGACACCGCAACCTGCGTCGAGGGTTAATCACTCCGTCGGCGGCGGGCGACCGGACCAAAGTCCCGGTCGGGGTGCGGTCGGGTGTCGCCGAGGGCGGTCCGGAGGCGTCGCCGGCGCCCGGACGCGGGTCCCACGCGACCGCCGGGCAAGGCCGGTCAGGACCGTCGGGCGCTCATCCGGGGCGGTCCTCGTAGCGCGGGCCGCGACACGTTCCGTGCGGAACGCGCCGGTCCGGTGAGGTCCGGCGGACCCGGATCGCCGGCTACTGGGGCCAGGCGAGGACCATGATCCGCGGCTCGGTCATGTCCTCGATCGCGTAGCGCAGGCCCTCCCGGCCCAGGCCCGAGTCCTTCACCCCGCCGTACGGCATGTTGTCGATCCGGTACGTCGGGATGTCGTTGACGATGACGCCGCCGACGACGAGCTCCTCGAAGCCCCGCCAGGCGTTCGCCAGGTCGTTGGTGAAGACGCCCGTCTGGAGGCCGAAGAAGCTGTCGTTGACCCGGGCGACCGCCTCGTCGAACGTCCGGTACCTGAACGCCACGACGAGCGGCGCGAACGCCTCGTTGCTGCAGACCTGGGCGCTCACCGGCGTGTCGACGAGCACGGTCGGCGGGAAGAACGTCCCTTCCGCCCGGCCGCCGAGGAGGACCTTGCCGCCGAGCGCGACGGCCTCGTCCACCCAGCGCTGCGTCCGGCTCGCGGCGGCCGCGTCGACCATCGGGCCGAGGTCCGTGGTCGGGTCGAGCGGGTCGCCGAGCTTCAGCGCGCCGGCGCCGGCGACGAAGCGCTCCATGAACGCGTCCCAGACGGTCTCCTGGACGAACAGCCGCTGGACGCTGATGCAGACCTGGCCCGCGTAGGTGAAGGCGCCGACGAGGATCCGCTTGACGGCCCAGTCGAGGTCGGCCGAGGCGTCGACGATGACCCCGGCGTTGCCGCCGAGCTCGAGGACGACCTTCTTCTTGCCGGCGCGGGCCTTCATCCGCCAGCCGACCGACGGGCTGCCGGTGAAGGTCAGCAGCTTGAAGCGCTCGTCCTCGACCATCCGGTCGCCGAGCTCGCGGGTCATCGGCAGGATGCTGACCGAGCCCTCGGGCGCTCCCGACTCGGCGATGATCTCGGCCACCGCGAGCATCGTCAGCGGGTCCTTGGACGGCGGCTTGAGCACGATCGGGTTGCCCGAGGCGATCGCCGGGGCGACCTTGTGGGCCGCCAGGTTGAGCGGGAAGTTGAACGGGCTGATGCCGGCGATCGGGCCGATCGGGAAGCGCCGGACGATGCCGGTCCGGCCGCGCGAGCTGGCCATCAGGTCGAGCGGGATGACCTCGCCGCCGATCCGCTCGGCCTCCTCGGCGCCCAGGCGGAACGTGAGGACCGCCCGGTCCACCTCGACGAGCGCGTCGCGGATGGGCTTGCCGGCCTCGAGCGCGATCAGCCGGCCGAGCTCCTCGCGGCGCGCCCTGATCCCGGCACTGATGGCCCGCAGGATCGCGCCCCGCTCGTAGGCGGGCATCCGGCGCGTCACCTCGAAGGCGGCCTCGGCCGCCCGGACGGCCTCCTCGTACTGCTCGGGGGTGGCGTCGTAGGTCGCGCCGGCCGGCTCGGCCGGGTTCGCCGGGTTCGAGATCTCGAGGACGTTCGGCGATTCGACCCAGCGGCCGGCGAGGAAGATCGGGTGGGGCTTGACGCCGGTCGCGGTGGTCATCGGGGGTGGCTCCTGGTGCACGGACGGCCAGGCGTCGGTGGGTGGGGCGGGACCCGCCGGGACGGTCGCGGCCGAGGCCGCCATTCTAGCCCGGGCCGACGGCGAGCCGGAACCGGTCGGCCGACGGTCGGGTGGCACCGAGCGGCTCCGGCCCGGACCGGCCGGCGATGAGCGCGGCGAGGTCGAGGGTCTCCGCCGTGGCGACCTCGGCCGGTCGCCCGAGCAGGTAGCCCTGGGCGGCGGCGAAGCCGAGCCCGCGCACCGTCTCGAGCTGCTCGGGTGTCTCGACGCCCTCGGCCACGATGCTCGCATCCCAGCGTCGGGCCAGCTCCCCGATCGCACGAAGGACCCCCAGCGCCGAGTCGCGGATCACGCCGCGCTGGACGAGCGTCAGGTCGACCTTCACGATGTCGAAGCGGACCTGGCTGAGCAGCTGCAGGCCGGCATTGCCGGCGCCGACATCGTCGACCGCCACGCGCATCCCCAGCTTCCGACAGGCCTCGAGGTTGCGCCGAAGCCGCTCCACGTCCTCGACGATCTCGCGCTCGGTCAGCTCGAGGACGATCTGGTCGGGCCGGAGCTCGCCACGCGCGAAGCGGGCGACGAGCTCGCCTGCGCTGAACTCGTCCGCCTCGACGGTCCGGGGCGAGAGGTTGAGACTCAGGTACTGGCCGGGCCCGAGAGTGGCATCCGCGATGATCGTGTCGAGGCAGGCGAAGTCGAGCTCGACGGTCCTCCCGGCGGCCTCGGCCGCGACGAAGAGGGCCTCGGGGTTCCGGAATCCGGCCTCCTCGGCCGGCCGGACCAGGCCCTCGAACCCGACGGGCTCGCCGGTCGCCAGCGAGAAGATCGGCTGGAAGACGGGACGCAGCGCCCGTGTCGCGGCGACCCTGGCCACCGCCGCCGCCAGCTCGGGGATGGACCGTTCGTCACCGGCCGTGCCATGGCGGGCCGGATCGAAGACCTGGACGCTCGTCCGGCCGTGGCGCTTGCACGCGTAGAGGGCGGCGTCGGCCTGCCGGTAGAGCCGGCCGGCCTCCGTCCCGAGCGCCGGGAACGCCGAGATCCCGGCGGAGAACGAGATGGGCCGGTCGTGGAACGGGCTGCCGTCGGGCTCGAGCGCCTGTGCGAGGAGCCGCCGGGCGATCACCTGGGCCATCTCCGCGTCCGTCCCCGGCAGCAGGATCGCGAACTCGTCGCCGCCCACCCGGAAGGCCCGGTCCGCGCTCCGGGTCGCCGCGGCGAGCAGCCGCCCCGTCGCGGCCAGGAGGGCGTCGCCGCCGGCATGGCCGGTCTCGTCGTTCACGATCTTCAGGTTGTCGAGATCGATGAGCACGAGGGCGACGCAACTGTTCCGGCGTCGCGCGTCCCCGAGCTGCCGATCGAACTCCTCCTGGAACGCGCGGTGGTTGCCGAGTCCGGTCAGGGGGTCGAGGAGCGACTCGAGTCGAGCGGTGTCGTACAGCGCCCGGAGACGATCGTTCGCGCGCGCGAGGTCCTCGGCCGGCTCGAGGATCCGCCGGGCGAGCGCAGCCATGGCGATCGGGAAGACGATGGCCATGACGCTGAGGCGGACGATGAGGACGGTCGACCCACCGAGGAGGCCGCTGAGCTGGGCCTCGCCGCTGAGCGGCCCGGCCACCAGCATCGTGAT
>JAPVSP010000194.1:0-5260 GCA_047519685.1 Chloroflexota bacterium | reverse complement strand
TCGTCGGACTGATGACCCTCATCGCCCTCGTCGCCTCGCGCAAGGGCCTGGGCGACATCGTCGGCGGTGCGCTGAAGGCGACCCTCGGCTTCATCATCCTGGGAATCGGCGCCGGCGCCGTCATCGGCGCGCTCAACCCACTCGGCGCGCTGATCACCGGCGCGTTCGGCGTGGAAGGCGTCGTCCCGACCAACGAGGCGATCACGGCGATCGCCAACAAGATCCCGGCCGTGGCGCAGAACGTCGCGTTCGCGATGTTCTTCGGCGTGCTGCTCTCGCTCGTGATCGCCCGACTGACGCCGCTGCGCTACGTCTTCCTGACCGGCCACCACATGCTGTTCATGGCCACCGTGCTCACGGTGGTCCTGTACAACGCGAAGGTGAGCGATGCGGTCCAGATCGTCGTCGCGGCCATCGGGCTGGCCACGATGATGGTCATCATGCCCGCGTTCTCGATGCCCTGGATGAAGAAGGTCACCGGCGACCAGCCGGTCGCCATGGGCCACTTCGGGACGCTCGGCTACATCGCCGGCGGGGTGACCGGCCAGCTCATCGGGAGAGGCAGCAAGAGCACCGAGGAGATGGAGTTCCCCCAGGGGCTCCGCTTCCTGCGCGACCCGATGGTCGGCACGGCCGTGGCGATGATCTTCATCTACCTCGCCCTGTCGATCATCTTCTGGCTGCGGGTCGGTGAGGCGGATGCCCTCAAGGCCGTGAGCACGGCGATGGGCAGCACGTCGGCCACGGCTGCGGCCGGCAGTGGCGCGGGCGGCGTCATGGGCTTCCTGACCCTGATGTTCAACAACGCCCTCGTCTTCGGCGGCGGCGTCGCGGTCATCCTGCTCGGCGTCCGGACCATCCTCGGCGAGATCGTCCCGGCCTTCGCCGGCATCGCCGAGCGGGTCATCCCGGGTGCCGTCCCGGCCCTCGACTGCCCGGTCTCCTTCCCGTACGCCCCGAACGCCGTCCTCGTCGGCTTCCTGTCCAGCGTGGTCGGCGGCCTCGTCGGGTTCGCGTTCCTGTGGGCCGGCCTCGGCGCGGCCTTCGCCATCCCCCTGATCCTTCCGGGGATGATCCCCCACTTCTTCACCGGCGGGACCGCCGGTGTCTTCGGCAACGCGACCGGTGGCCGGCGCGGCGCCGTGGGTGGCGGCTTCATCAACGGGCTGATCATCACCCTGTTCGCCGCGTTCCTGGTGCCGACCATGAGCGCGATCGGCTTCCAGAACACGACCTTCGGCGACGCCGACTTCCAGTGGTTCGGCTTCGCCGTCGGCAACATCGCCCGGATCACCGACATCGCCGCCGCGGTCGGCGTCGTGATCCTGTGCGCCGTCCTGCTCGCCGTCGCGAGCTGGTGGCAGATCCGCTACGTCAACACCGGCTGGATCCCGGGCGGCAAGCCGAAGGCCGCGGGCGCGGAGCGCGAGGCTCACGCCCCGGCGTAACGACTCCGTCTTCGACGCAGTCACTCGACCGCCCGGGCCCTGGCCCGGGCGGTCGATCGTTCAGGCCTCGCCGTCGCCTGGCTCGTCGAGCTTCGGCTCCACGCCGGACCGCCGGAGGTTGGCGAGCGCGTCGCGCCAGAGCTCGCGGGCCCAGCGCTCGGCGTGCTCGCCCCACTCGAACGGCTTCATCTCCATGACCCGCCAGTCGCCGTACGGCGACAGGGTGAGCGTCAGGGCGTAGTGCTGGGGAAGCATCCAGCCGGCGCGCGGGCGCATGAACGGCGGGACGGTCCAGGCGAAGCGGATGTCGCCGAGCTGGAGCGCCCGGTAGCGGATGGGCGCGTCGGCGACGCGATACCAGACGAACTGGAGCGGATGGCGGAGCAGATCCTCGATGACGGCGGGTTTCTCGCGCATGGTCTCTCACCGCTGGGACGCCCCGGGACGGGGGACCGAGATGATGCCACGGAAGCCCGAAAAGCGCCTTCGGCGGGGCCCGGCCCAGGTCCGGCGGGGCCCGGCCCACGTCCGCCGAGGGCCTGCTCGAGCCGCCCTCAATCCCCGTCGGGCCCGGTGTCGCCGGGCTTCGGCTCCCCGGTCGCTCGTCGCGAGGCCCGGCGCGCGTCATGCCAGAGCCCGCGAGCCCAGCCTTCGGCGTGCCCCACGGTCTCGAATGGCTTCACCTCCACGACCCGCCAGTCTCCGTCGGGCTGCAGCCTGAGCGTCAGGGCGTAGTGCTGGGGGAGCATCGATCGGGAGCGGTCGCGAAGGAACGGCGGGACGGTCCAGGCGAACCGGACGTCGCCGAGCTGGAGCGCCCGGTAGCGGACCGGCGGGTCGGCGATGCGATACCAGACGAACCGGAGCGGCTCGCGGAGCAGGTCCTCGATGACCTCGGGTGTCTCGGGCATGGTCGCCTGCTGCTGGGATGGCGTCGGGCTGCGGCCGCGATCATGCCACGGGCCGCCCCCCGATCGCGACGCCTCGGCCCTGGGTCGCGACGCCTCGGCGACACGATCGCGAGCCTGCGCGGCCCGGCCGCCGGCCGGTCGCCGGCCTACACTGGCGGCCGATGGACGTCGCGCCGCCGATCCGGGGAGCGCGGGACGGGGCCGTGGCCCGCGAGGCCCCCCTCTCGGATGCCGACGTCGCGCGCCTCGAGGCGCTCGCCCGCCGGGTCCGTCGCCTGGCCCTCACGACCGTCCACCGGGCCGGCTCGGGGCACGTCGGCGGGCCGCTCTCGGTCGCCGACATCCTGGTGACCCTCTACTTCCACGAGCTGCGGATCGACCCCGCCGTCCCCGACTGGCCCGACCGGGACCGCCTCATCCTGTCGAAGGGCCACTCCGCGCCCGCGCTCTACGCCGCCCTCGCCGAGCGGGGCTACTTCCCGGTCGAGGAGCTGGCCACGTTCGACGAGGTCGGCTCGCGACTCCAGGCGCACCCGGACATGCGGGCCCTCCCGGGGCTCGACATGTCGACGGGATCGCTCGGCCAGGGGCTGTCGGTGGGCGTCGGGATGGCGCTCGCCGCCCGGCTCCTGGGGAAGGACTGGCGGACCTACGTGATCGTCGGCGACGGCGAGTCCCAGGAGGGGCAGGTCTGGGAGGCCTCCTTCGTGGCCGCCCGGAACGGCCTCGACAGCCTGGTCGCCATCCTCGACTGGAACGGGCTGCAGCAGTACGGCTGGCACCGCCCGGGCCGCCCGGCCGGCGAGCGGCTGCTGCCGATCGAGGAGCCCGCCGCCCGCTGGCGCTCCATCGGCTGGCAGGCGATCGAGGTCGACGGGCACGACGTCCGCGCGCTGGCCGGGGCGCTGGCCGGGGCGCGGGCCACCCGCGGCCGACCGACGATCGTCGTCGCCCGGACCGTCAAGGGGAAGGGCGTCTCGTTCATGGAGGGCGACTACCGCTGGCACTCGCGGCCGGTCACCGACGACGACCTCCGCCGGGCGCTCGAGGAGCTGGGCGAATGACCGCGGCCCCGGCGACCCGGCAGGCCGGCCCCCTCGGCCCGCTCATCGCACGGCCGGCCGAGCGCCGCGAGGTCGCCATCCGCGAGGCGTTCGGTGCGGCGCTGGTCGAGCTCGGCGAACAGGACGCCCGCGTCGTCGTGCTCGACGGCGACCTCGCCAACTCCACGAAGGCGGACGCGTTCGCGGACGCCTTCCCCGACCGCTTCTTCGAGATGGGCATCGCCGAGCAGAACATGATCGGGGTGGCCGCCGGGCTCGCCTCGGCCGGCCTCGTGCCGGTCGCGGTGACCTTCGCCGCGTTCGCTGCCTTCCGCGATCTCGACCAGGTCCGACTCGTCGTCGCTCAGACCCGGCTCCATGTCGTCATCGTCGGCGCCTACGCCGGCCTGCTCGCCGGCCGGCCGGGCAAGAGCCACGTCTGCCTCGAGGACGTGGCGCTCATGCGCGCCCTGCCGTCCATGACGGTCGTCGCGCCGGCCGACGCGGTCGAGACCCGGCGGGCGCTCTTCGCGGCCGCCGAGGCCGACGGCCCGGTCTACATCCGCCTGGCCCGCGGAGCGAGCCCCACCCTGTTCGCCGCCGACGAGGGGCCCTGGGACGGGCGGCCGTCCCTCTTCCGGGACGGCCGGGACGTCGCGCTCCTGACGACCGGCGCACAGACGGCGCGGACGCTCGAGGCGGCCGAGCTCCTGGCGGCGGACGGGATCGACGCCCTCGTCCTGCATGTGCCGACGATCAAGCCGCTCGACGCCGACGCGGTGGTCGAGGCGGCGCGCCGGACCGGAGCGATCGTGACGGCCGAGGACCACTCGGTCGTCGGCGGGCTCGGGAGCGCCGTCGCCGAGGTGCTCGCCGAGCGCCTGCCGACGCCGATGCGCCGTGTCGGCACGCAGGACGTCTACGCGGAGTCGGGCCCCGACGACGCACTGCTCGAGAAGTACGGGCTCACCGCAGGGCACGTCGCGGAGGCGGCTCGAGCGCTCCTCCGCGATCGAGGCCGGGGGCCGAGCGGCGCCTGAGCCGCCACACGGAGGGATGGCCATGACGACGGCCGACATCGTCTTCCGCGACCGCTACGGGCTCCACCCCCGGGCGGCGATGCGCATCCAGCAGGCGGCCGGCCCGTTCCATGCCCGGCTGACCATCCAGGCCATCGAGGCGGGCGGCGGCGAGGTCGATGCCCGGAGCATGATCTCGCTCGTCAGCTCCGGGATCCGCGCCGGCGACAGGATCCGGGTGAGCGCGGACGGCGAGGACGAGGTCGCCGCGCTGGCGGCGCTCCGGCAGCTCATCGAGGCGGGCGTCTGCCACCCGTGAGCGGCGGCTGCGCCCGAGACGACGAAGCGGCTCCCCCTCAGGAGGGCCGCATCGTCCCTGGTGCGAAGGGGTGGATCAGGGCTTGCCGGGGTGATCCCCGGGCGTCGGGTGGCCCTGCGCCTGGGTCGGGAGGGTCGGTGCGGTCGGAGCGCCGGACCCGCCCTGACCGCCGACGGCCTCGCTCGCGCGGTTGAGCCCGGTGTCGCCGTTCTCGACCAGGTCGATGACCTTCTGGAGAGCGGCCGTCGCGTGCGGGTCGACGTTCGGGTTGGCCTGGAGCCGGGCAAGCACCCCGTCGAGGACGTCGAGCAGACGGGCCTTGTTCGCCGCCAGCCTGGCCTGGATCGCCGCGACATCCTTCCCGATCGCCGGGTCGGCGACGTTCGGCGTCGTGGCGCTGGAGGTTGCCGCGGTCGCGTGACCCTGGCCAAGATCGGCCGCCGCCGGCAACGCCACCTGGGTCGCGAAGGCGGTCGCCGCCGTCAGCGTCGCCACCGCCAGCACGGTCTTGACGACGCCC
>JAPVSP010000193.1:0-3574 GCA_047519685.1 Chloroflexota bacterium | reverse complement strand
TCGACGAGCCGGTTGCGCAGCCTGATGTTGGCGAACGTGCCGCGCATCATGACCTCGTGGTGGCCGCGGCGGGCGCCATACGAGTTGAACGAGAGCGGCTCGACGCCGTGGGCCTGCAGCCACTGCCCGGCGGGAGACCAGGGGGCGATCGATCCGGCCGGCGAGATGTGGTCCGTGGTCACCGAGTCGCCGAGGACGGCCAGCGCGCGGGCGCCGACGATGTCCTCGAGCGGCGCGGGCTCGACGCCCATCCCTTCGAAGAACGGCGGCCTGGCGATGTACGTCGAGTCGCCGTCCCACGCGTAGCGATCGCCGGCCGGGATCGGCAGCGCTCGCCAGCGCTCGTCGCCCTCGAAGACGACCGCGTACGTGCGCCGGAACAGCTCCGGGTCGATCGCCCGGCCGATGACGGAGCGGATCTCCTCGGCGGTCGGCCAGATGTCCGCCAGGTACACCAGGGCCCCGGTCGGGTCGCGACCGAGCGGCTCGCTGGTCAGGTCGATGTCGACGCGACCGGCGAGGGCGAAGGCGACGACCAGCGGCGGCGAGGCCAGGTAGGACGCCCGGGCGAGCGGGTGGATCCGCCCCTCGAAGTTGCGGTTGCCCGACAGGACGGCGGCGACGACCAGGTCGTTGGCCTCGATCGCCCCGGCCACGGCCTCGTCGAGCGGGCCGCTGTTGCCGATGCAGGTCGTGCAGCCGTAGCCGGCCAGGGCGAAGCCCAGCGTCTCGAGCGGACCCAGCAGCCCGGCGGCCTCGAGGTAGCCGGTGACGGCCTTCGAGCCCGGCGCCAGCGAGGTCTTGACCGTTGGTCCGACGGTCAGGCCGCGCCCGACCGCGTTCCGGGCCAGCAGGCCGGCACCGATCATCACCGTCGGGTTCGAGGTGTTCGTGCAGGAGGTGATGGCGGCGATCGCGACCGACCCGGACTGGAGCGTCGCGGTCCGGCCGCCCACCTCGACCCGGACGGCCGGATACGGCTCGACGGTGGCGGACGCCGGCGGCGGGAAGGTCGTGCGGAAGCTGTCCTTCAGCAGCCGGAGCGGCACCCGGTCCTGAGGGCGCCGTGGCCCGGCCACCGACGGCTCGACGGCCGACAGGTCCAGCTCGATCCGCTCGTCGAACTCCGGGCCGGGACCGGGCTCGCGCCACAGCCCCTGCTCCTTGGCGTAGCGCTCGACGAGCCCGACGCGCTCCTCGGTCCGCCCCGTCAGGCGCAGGTAGGCCAGGGTCTCCTCGTCGATCGGGAACAGGGTCGCCGTCGCGCCGAACTCCGGGCTCATGTTGCTGATCGTCGCCCGGTCCGCCAGCGCCAGCCCGGCCAGGCCATCGCCGGCGAACTCGACGAACGCGCCGACGACCCCGTGGGCCCGCAGCGTCTCGGTGACGACGAGGACGAGATCGGTCGCCGTCGTGCCGCGCGGCAGCTCACCGAGCAGCCGAACGCCGACGACCCGGGGCATCGGCTGGTAGAGCGGCTGGCCCAGCAGGACGACCTCCGCCTCGATCCCTCCGACGCCATAGCCGAGGACGCCGAGCGCGTTGATCATCGTGGTGTGCGAGTCGGTGCCGACCAGGGTGTCAGGGTAGGCCACCCGCCCGCGCCCGTCCGGCGCCGGCGCGTCGGTGACGACGGTCGCCAGGTACTCGAGGTTGACCTGGTGGACGATGCCGGTCCCGGGCGGCACGACGCGCAGGTCGTGGAACGCCGTCTGCGCCCAGCGCAGGAGCTGGTAGCGCTCGCCGTTCCGCTCGTATTCGCGCTCGACGTTGATCGCGAAGGCGGCCCGCGTGCCGAACGCGTCGATCTGGACCGAGTGGTCGATGACCAGGTCCGCGGGCACGAGCGGGTTGACCCGCGCCGGGTCCCCGCCCAGGTCGGCCATCGCGTCCCGCATGACCGCCAGGTCGACCACGGCCGGCACCCCGGTGAAGTCCTGGAGGATCACGCGAGCCGGCATGAACGGGATCTCGGCCTCGGCCGCGACGCCCGGTCGCCAGGCCGCCAGCGCCTCGACGTCCTGGGGTCGCACGCCGCCCCGCCCGGCATGGCGGAGCGCGTTCTCGAGGAGGATCTTGAGGGTCACCGGCGCTCGGCCCAGGTCGATCCGGTCGCCGATCGCGGCGAGCCGGTACGCGTCCGGGAGGCCGGGGCCGAGCGGCGCGCGGGCGCCGAACGGGTCGCTGGACACGGGTGGGTCCTTCCCTTGGGCTCGGTACACTCGTCGGGTGGAAGCGTACCGCGCCTGCCGCCGACCACGCCTGGGCCAGGGTCGAGCCCCCCGCCGGAGCACGGGCCGGAACGGGGATCCTCGATGAGGCCGTGGGACGAGCTCGATCGCCGTCTCGCGAAGGCCGGGCGCCCGGGCCATCCCGATCCAGAGGCCATCGAGGCCCTGCGCGAGGCCGGGATCGATCTCGACCCGACCGCGGCTGGGCACCACCGGCACGGCGACGAGGTCCACGCCTCCGACCACACGCATCCGCACCTGCGCTCGGGCCCCACCGAGACGCCCTCGATCGGGATCGTCGGGGCCGGGGCGGTCGGAACGACGCTGGGGGTCGCGTTCAGCCGGGCCGGCTGGCCGGTGAGCGCCGTCGCCTCGCGCGACCCCGGCCGGCGGGCGCGCTTCGGGCGGCTGGTTCCCGGGGTCCGGGCGTTCGTCGAGGCCGCCCCGGTCCTCGACGAGGTCGAGCTCGTCTTCCTGTGCGTCCCGGATGATGTCCTGCCCGGCCTGGCGGGCGAGCTCCGCCTCTACAGCGGTCAGGCGATGGTCCACACGAGCGGCGTCCTGGGCGCCGAGGTCCTGGCGCCGGCGATGGCCGCCGGGACCCAGATCGGCGCCTTCCACCCACTCGTGGCGTTCGCCAACGTCGAGCGGGCGGTGGCCGCGCTCCACGGCGCGACCGTCGCGGTCGAGGGCGACGAACAGCTGTCCGCGCTGCTCGGTCGGCTGGCAGAGGCGATCGGCGCCCGGCCGGTCCGGCTCCGATCGGGCACCAAGCCCGCGTATCACGCCGCCGCCGTGCTGGCCGCCGGAGGGCTCGTGGCCCTGCTCGATGCCATCGCCGAGCTCGGGCGAGTGGTGGGACTCGATGAGGCCGGCTCCCTGGCGGTCTATGGCGGGCTGGCCGAGCAGACGCTGGCGAACGCTCGCTCCCTCGGGATCCGCGGCGCGCTCACCGGCCCGATGACTCGCGGCGACGTGGGCACGCTCCGCCGCCACCTGGCGGCGCTGGCGGAGCACGCCCCCGGCGTGCTGCCGCTCTACCTCGCCGCGGCCGAGCGCGAGATCGACCTGGCCGAGAGGCGCGGAGCGATCGACGGGCCGACCGCCGAACGCCTCCGGGGAGCGCTCCGACCGAGCGACCTTGCATCGACCCACTGACGCGGTACGATGTCGGACATGCACAGCATCGCCGCGAAGTACGCGGTCCGGCCGGTCGCGCGGTTCGTCCATCCGGCGCCGCAGGCGCGAACCCGCCGTTTGGGGCTCCGGGCCTTCCGCTCATTGACGCCCGCCCCCGCCCATCTCACGATCCTGCGACGTGCCGACCTCGGTCCGATCGCCCG
>JAPVSP010000192.1:0-5060 GCA_047519685.1 Chloroflexota bacterium | reverse complement strand
GCACAGGCCAGCCGCATCGAGCAGCCCCTGGACGGTGCCGTCCTCGCCGAACGGCCCATGGAGCGCGATGACGACGAGCGGCACCGGCTGGCCGCCGGCGAGCCGGTCGACGGCCGCGCCCACAGCGAGCGGGCCGGACGCGCCGAGGCGCGCCGGGTCGTCGTAGTCGGCCGTCGGTCGGCCCGCGTGCCGGTGGCCGACCGGCAGCCACCACCAGCGACCGTCGAGGTCGATGACCACCCGGTCGACGCGCGTCCCGTCGGCCTCGAGGGCGTCCGCGATCGCCGCCCCGGAGACGATCGATACGTCGTGCTCGGCCGACGGCCCGCCCATCAGGACGGCGATGGGCCCCGGGTCGGGCGGGGGCGTCGGCACGGCCCGGGTGACGGGTGCGGCCGCCCGGCGAGTGACATCGGTCATGCCAGCGTCTCGGCCGGCCACGGCCAGCCTGTCCAGTCGCCGAGGAACTCGATCTCGAGCTCGAGGGCGATGCCGTGGCGGGCCTCGATCTCGGCCCGGACGAGCTCCACCAGGCGGCGCACGTCGGCGGCGGTCCCGCGCCGGTCGTTGACGATGAAGTTGGCGTGCTTCTGGCTCACGCTGGCCCCGCCGACCCGGAGGCCCTTCAGGCCGGCCTCGTCGATGAGGCGGCCGGCCGAGTCGCCCGGCGGGTTGCGGAAGACGCTGCCGGCGGACGGCAGGCCGATCGGCTGGTGCGCCTGCCGCCAGCGGCGGATCGCGTCGAGGCGCTCGCGGATGACGGCCGGCTCCTCGGGCGTCAGCCGGAACGTCGCCGCGAGGACGAGCTCGTCCGGCCCGGGCGGCGTCACGCCGTCGGGGCCCGGTCGGACCTTGAAGCGGCTCTCCCGATAGGCGAAGCCGAGCTCGGCGCCGGCCATCACCGCCTCGCTCCCATCGGCTCGCAGGACGGTCGCGGTCTCGAGCACGGCCGCCACGGCCGAGTCGTGCGCGCCGGCGTTCGCCCAGACCGCCCCGCCGACAGTGCCCGGGATCGCCAGGCCGAACTCGAGCCCGGACAGGCCGGCCGCCTGGGCGATCGTCGCCGCGCGGGCCATCGCCAGCCCGGCCTCGGCGATCAGCCGCTCGCCGTCGATCCGGGCGCCCTCGGCGCGATCCTGGATGACGAGGCCGCGGATGCCCCGATCGCTGATGACGACGTCGCTGGCCCGGCCGAGGAGCGTGAACGGGACACCGCGAGCGCGCGCGAACCGGACGAGCGCACGCAGCTCGAACAGGTTGTGCGCGACGACGAACAGGTCGGCCGCGCCCCCGACGCGCATCGTCGTGAACCGACCGAGGGGCTCGCCCCGCGACGTCTTGGCCCCGATCCGGCGCTGGATGTCGGCGCCGACGGCGATCGGGTCGAACACGGCGGCGTCGGGACCGCTCACCCGGCGGACCCCCTGGCCATCGCCTCGACCGCGGCGGCGGACGGCAGGGGCCGGCGATCCGCGAGCGACATCACGAGCTCGGCGACCGCCGCGGCCGCGGCGGGTCGGCCCAGCGAGCGGGCGGCCGCACTCATCTCGAGGTGGGCGGCGGGGTCGTCGAGCAGACGGGCGGCGTCGAGGAGCGCCGCCGCGTCGAACGACTCGTCCGGGACGAGGCGCGCCGCACCGGCATCGGCGAGGATGCGGGCGTTGGCGGCCTGGTGCCGTCCGGCGTGGGGATACGGGACTACGACCATCGGCAGGCCGAGCGCGGTCACCTCGGCGAGGGTCGACGAGCCCGCCCGACCCACGACGAGGTCGGCCGCGGCGAGCGCGGCGAGCATCTCCTCGCGCAGGAACGGGTAGGGTCGGTACCGCTCCCGCATGGGCTCCGGCAGGGCCTCGCGACGCGCGAGGGCCTCCGCATAGCCCTCGTCCCCGGTCACCTGCACCACGCAGACACGCTCGACGAGCCTCGGCAGCGCATCGGCCACCGCCCGGTTGAAGCGGCGGACCGCCTGCGACCCGCCGAAGACGAGCAGGACCCGGAGGCCCGGCAGGATACCCAGCCGCTCGCGGGCGGCCTCGCGGTCGATCTCCCGCGTGTCGCGGATCGGCGTGCCGGTGACATAGCAGGGCGGCCGGTCGCGCCCGCCGGTCAGGGCCCGGCAGGTCGGCGGGAAGGACACGGCGAGCACCCGGGCGAGCCGGGCCGTCGCCCGCGTGCTCTTGCCCGGGATCACGTTCCCCTCCCAGAGCGCGACCGGGATCCCCAGCGGCGCCGCGGCCAGGAGCACCGGGATGGCGACGTAGCCCCCGGTCGTGAAGATGGCCGCCGGTCGCTCGCGCGCGAGGATGGCCGCCGCCTGGGGCACGGACGCGGCCAGGCGGACCGGATCGACGACGAGATGGACGTCCCGATCGACCGACCGCAGCGAGCGCAGCGCCAGCCGGCGGAGCGGGATCCCCGCACCGCGGACGAGCTGCGCCTCGAGGCCACGATGGCCCCCGAGCCAGACGAGATCAGGCGCGTCCGCTCTGCCGAGGATCGAGCGAGCGACGGCCAGCGCCGGGTAGATGTGCCCGCCGGTGCCGCCGGCCGCGATCAGGAGACGCATCGTTCCACGTCCCTCGTTCGACGGTCTCGCGGGAGATCGAGAGCAGGATCCCGACCGCCGCGAAGCTGATGATGAGCGATGAGCCGCCGGCGCTGATGAACGGCAGGGTGATGCCGGTCACCGGGAACAGCGCGACGACGACCCCGATGTTGATGAACGCCTGGAAGCACAGCCAGGCGGTGATGCCGGCCGCCAGCAGCGCACCGAAGGTATCGGGCGCGCCGAGCGCGACCTTCGTCCCCTCGTACGCGAGGACCAGGAACAGCACGATCACCAGGGCGGCCCCGATGAACCCGAACTCCTCGCCGATGATGGCGAAGATGAAGTCGTTCCAGGCGTTCGGCAGGTTCAGCCCGCCGGCCAGCCGGCTCTCTCCGAGGCCCGCGCCGATCAGGCCTCCGAGCCCCAGCGCGAGCAGCCCCTGGATGGTGTGGAAGCCGGACCCCTGCGGGTCGGCCCAGGGGTCGAGCCAGGCCCGGATCCGGTCCGCCTGGTAGCCGTGGAGCCCCACGAACGCCACGCCCACGATGGCCAGTGCGGCCAGGAGCAGCAGGTGGATCAGGCTCGCACCGGCCGCGAAGAACATCGTGACGCCGGTGAGCGCGATGACGATCGTCGTCCCGAGGTCCGGCTCCCGGAAGACCAGGAACACGACGGGCAGGAAGATCACCAGGAACGGCAGCGTGCCGCTGAAGAAGCCCTTGACCGCCGTGCCGCGCCGCGCGAACCAGTGGGCCAGGTAGACGATGAGCGCGAGCTTGGCGAACTCCGCCGGGTGGATCGCCGGCAGCGGGCCGATCTGCAGCCAGCGCGCCGACCCGCCCACGACCTTGGGCTGCAGAGGGCCCATCGGTGGCAGCAGGACGAGCACGAGCAGGCCGATCCCGATGACGTACAGCGGGATCGAGGCGAGTCGCAGGTAGCGGTAGTCCACGCGGCTCATCAGGACCATGACGACGAGGCCGAGCGCGGCCCAGACGATCTGCGGCCCGACATAGGCGAACGTGTCGTCACGGGCGAGGAACGCCTTGATCCCCGACGACGAGTAGACCATCAGGATGCCGAGCGCCGCCAGGGCGACGACCGCCACTAGGATCGCGTAGTCGGGCTGGTGCCGCTCGCGCTCCAGCGTCCGGCGGCCCGCCACGGCGACCGGCCGGGCGGCGGGGGCCGCCGCGACCCGGGCGGCCGGGGATGTCGACTCGCGGCGCCGGACCGGGCTCGCCGCGCGGGGCATGGCGCCCGACCGGGCCCGCAACGACGGCGCGTTCCGCGGCGGCATCCCCAGCACCCCCTCGAGAGCCGCACGGACGCTCGAGAACGAGTCCAGGCGGCCGAGCCGCTCGATCATGCCGCCCCTCCTCCGCGCCGCTCGGCCGCGATCGCGGCCACCGCCGTCTTGAACGCCCGTCCCCGGGCGGCGTAGTCCTCGAACATGTCGAAGCTCGCTGCCGCTGGGCTCAGCAGGACGGTCGCCGGGCCGGCCGGACCCGTCGTCCCCGCCGGTCCGAGGGCCTCCCGGGCGATGGCGTCGGCCCGCCTGACGGCCGCCTCCAGCGTCTGGGCCAGCTCGACGCGAGGCAGCCCGCTCGTCCGGAACAGCTCGGCGAGCGCCGGGCCGCTCTCGCCGATCAGGACCGCCGCGACGGCACGTTCCGCGGCGACCCGACCGAGGGACGACAGGTCGACGCCCTTGTCGCGACCCCCGGCGATGAGCACGACCGGGGGTTCGAACGCCCGAAGCGCCGCCTCGACAGCGTCTGGCTGCGTCCCCTGCGAGTCGTTCACGAACCGGACGCCGTCGACGAGCGCGACCGGCTCCAGGCGATGCTCGACCCCGGTGAATGCCGCCGCGGCGCCCCGGATGGCGTCGGGCGCGACGCCGAAGAGCAGCGCGACCGCGACGGCCGCGAGCGCGTTCGAGACGTTGTGCCGGCCGGGGATGGCCAGCTCGCCGACCGGCAGGATCCGTCCACCGGGGCCGGTGGCCGCGACCCCACCGCCAGCGAGCGGCAGCCGGCCGACGCCCGCCGCGACGATCCAGCCGCCCTCGACTCCGACGCCGCCAGGCATCGGCCGCGACTGGCGATAGAGGACCGAGGGCACGGCCCCGAGGCCGGCGTACGCCGCGACGACCGGGTCCTCGGCGTTGAGGACGAGCGCGCCATCCGGATCGACGAGCTCGGCGAGCCGGCGCTTCACCGCCCGGTAGGCGGCCAGCGAGGCGTGCCGGTCCAGATGGTCCGCCGTCACGTTGGTGTAGACGGCGACCGTCGTCCCCCGCGAGAGGGTCGGCAGCTGGAGCTCCGAGAGCTCGATGACGACCCGATCGTCCGGCGTCAGCTCGAGCGCTCGCTCGATCAGAGGCGTCCCGATGTTCCCGCCGAGCACCGTCGGATGGCTCGGATCGGCCGCGAGGAGCGCAGCGGCCAGCGCGGAGGTCGTCGTCTTGCCCTTCGTGCCGGTGACGCCGACCGTCGGGGCCGCACAG
>JAPVSP010000191.1:0-8142 GCA_047519685.1 Chloroflexota bacterium | reverse complement strand
GTCGAGGGCGGCCGTGATGCCGGTCGCCAGCTCCCGGGCGCGCTCGCCGCGCAGCTCGACCTGCCGCCCCGTCTGGACCTCCTCGACGAGCACGCGCACGATGGCCTCACGTGCGCCGTCGCGGAGCCAGACGCGGACCATGTACGACCGATAGCCCGAGCCGTCCATGCGCCCAGTCTCGATCGGCCGTCGTTCCCCGGCCGTTCCTCGAAGGCGGATCGCTCAGGTCTCGAGCTCGGACCAGCGTTCCACCGCGAGCGCCTGCTCGATGCGGGCCGGGTAGCCCGGGTCCGGAGATCGCTGAGCGAGCCGCCGGGCCGCGGTCGCCTCGTCCTCGGACGTCCGGCCCTCTCCCGCCAGGCGGGCCAGGTGCGCGAGGTGCGCGTGGGCGAGTGCCTCGTTGTGGGGATTGCCGCCCATCGAGGCCAGCAGTCGGAGCTCCCGGCGTCGAAGCTCCGCGGCGGCGCGATAGTCGCCCAGCGCGTCCTCCATCTCGGCCGCCCCCCACGCGGTCACCGCCTCGGCGTAGCGGTCGCCCATGAGGGCGGCGAGCTCGAGCGCCCGCTCGTAGTGCGGCCTGGCGCCAGCGGGGTGGCCGGATCGCGTCAGCGCGACGGCCAGGTGCGCCCGAGCCAGGACCTCGCCCCGAGAGTCACGGAGCTCCAGCGCGATGGCCAGGGATCGCTCGAGCCGATCGATCGCCTCCTCCGGCTGGCCGTCGTACCGCAGGAGGATGCCAAGCTGGTCGAGCGTCCTCATCGTGCCGCGACGATCGCCCGCGGATCCCAGCACCGCCAGGGACCCCTCGAGGAGCCGCCGCGCGTCGCCCAGCCGCCGGAGCCGGACGAGGCACCAGCCCGCGTAGGCCTCGATCCGTGCCCGCGGCACCGCGGCGTCGGCCGGCAACCGCCCGAGCGCCTCTTCGAGGAGCGCCAGCGCTCCCTCGAAGTCGCCGTGCCGGTAGGGAAGCTCGTGGAAGACGACGTAGGCCTCGGCCAGCTCGTCGGGCCCCCGAGCGGTCGTGACCGCCTCGCGGAACGACGCCGTGGCGGCGGCGTCATCGCCGGCCGCCATCCGGATCGCCAGGAGGTCGAGCCACGCCGCGCTCGCCGCGAACGACCGCGCCTCGTTCGGTGGGAGTCGCCGCCATGTGGCGAGCGAGCGCTCCAGGAGCCTCGTCGCTCCGGGCAGGTCGAAGAGCCGCCGCGACCGCGCGCCGGCCGCGAACCCGAAGGCGGTCGCCATCGGAAGGGCCTCGACCACGCCGAGCTCGGCGGCCGCGAGGGCGTGCTCGGCCACGGGCACGGGATCGACGCAGGCGTCCGCCAGGTGGGCGAGCGCCACGGCACCGACCCCCTCGAGAGCGGGACCCGCAAGCGCGCGGGCGATCGCGAGCCCGATCGCGCCGCGTCGCGCAGAGCCGGCGACGTCCGCGACCGCCAGGCGGTAGAGCGGATGGGCGAAGGTGTAGCCCCCGCGCCGCTCCGTCAGCAATCCGGAGGCGAGGGCGGCGTCGAGTGCGGAGACGAGGCCGCCCGGCAGGTCGGGCAGCACGACGGACAGCGTCGCGAACTCGATCTCGGGGCCGAGCTCGGCGGCCGTGGCGAGCAGCTCGAGCGCCGGGGCCGGGAGTCCCGCCGAACGGCCCACGACGAGCCGCCGGACGCTGTCGGGTAGCTCCGTCTCGAGACCGTTCGAGGCGAGCGTCCAGCGCGCGTCCCGCAGCTGGATCGTGCCGTGGTCGCGGCCCGCCCGCACGAGCTCGAGGCAGAACAGCGGGTTGCCCGCGCTCTCCCGGAAGAGGAGCCGCGACAGCTCGGGCTGGACGCTCCCCCCGCCGAGATGCGCGAGCACGAGGGGCTCGACGTCCCTGAGGGCCAGCGGTCCGAGTGCCAGCTCAAGCCCACCGGCGCGGCGGACCTGGTCGAGGAAGCTCTGGATCGCGTCTCCGACCGGCTCGTCATCGCGATACGTGCTCGCCACCAGGATGGGCGCTGCCGCCAGCCCTGACACGACGCCCCGAAGCACCTCCAGGGTCGCCGGGTCGAGCCACGGCAGATCGTCGATCGCCACGAACAGCGGCCCGACCCGGGACAGCCGCGCGACCGCGGCGACGAGCGCGGCGGCGAGAGCCGTCCCATCCTCGAAGGCGACCGACGACTCCACGATCCCGGGCAGCACGGTCGCCAGCGCGCTTCGGGCGGGCTCCTCCCAGCCCGCCGCGTCGGCCGGGGTCAGTCGCTCCGCGAAGCCGACCCGGAGCGGTGCGTAAGCCAGCGACCGCGACGACTCGACGGCCTGCCACTCCAGGACCTGCCAGCCGGCCGCACGTCCGTAGTCGGCCATCTCCTGCAGGAGCCGCGTCTTGCCGACGCCGGCCGCCCCCCGGATCACGAGCGCGGCGAGCCGCCCGGCGATGACCCGGTCCATCAGGGGCTCGACGCGCTCGAGCTCGGCCTGCCTCGCGACCAGCCGGGCCGCCCGGGACACGGGTCCGCGCGCACGTCCGGCGACCCGCTCGGCCGCCCGGAACACCTCGACGGTCTCGACCGACGGCTCGGCGTCCAGACACTCCTCGAGCGCCCGCCGGCACAGCTCGAACTGGCGACGGGCGGCATGGTGGCGACCATCGGCGGCGTAGAGGTCGATGGCGAGCCGATGGGCCGCCTCGTCGGTGGGATCGCGCTCGAGGAGCTGGGCGAGGATCTCGTGGGCCTGCGGCGTCCGGCCGGTCTCGTGCGCGCGCAGCGCTGCCTGCATCGCGACGCGCTGCCAGCGGCTCTGCAGGCGTTCCCGGGGCGCGGTGAGCCAGTCGTCGTACGCATCCTCGGGCAGCAGGGGCCGCGACCCGAGCTGGAGGACGACGTCGATCGCCGCCTCGACCTCCATGCTCGAGGGTCCGGCATCATCGTCCCGGCCCCCGGGGGCTCGGCCGTGCTCCGCCCGCCCGGCGGTCTCGGCCGCGGCGACGAGGTCGAGGGCGGCGGTCAGCCGGTCGAGGTCGAGCTCGAGCCGCTCCGGATCGACCGAGACGGACCCGGCGTCGCCGCCCAGCGGGTCGGCCTCCTGCAGCGCCCGGTGGGCGAAATGGATCGCCTTGCGGAGGTTGGCCCGGCCCGTCTCGGGCCCGGCGCCGGGCCACAGGGCCTCGGCCGCGAGCTCGCGGGACAGCCGATGGCCGGGGGTGACCAGCAGCAGCTTCATCAGGCGCTCCGCCGAGACCCGCTGCCAGTCGACGCGCGTCAGGCGGCGCCCATCCACGAGGACCTCGAAGTCGCCGAGCACCCGGGCGACGACGCCCGCGGGGGGCGCCACGCGCGGGCGGCCTTCTCGCGCCGGCTGGCCGATCACCGGCATCGGTTCCGGTGGCGGCCCCCGCGCGTCGCGGCCAGGTCCGAGGTCGCGCTCACGTCGACGCCGGTCTCCGTGCCGTCCATCGGAGTCTCCCCCATCCACGCATCGTCCGGCCTCGAAGCCGAGCCAGGTCCTCACGACCGATGATGTGCGTGGCCGCCGGGCGGTGGGTAGGGCCGAAGGGCGGGACCTGCGTCGGGCTGCCCACCGGCGGCTGAGGCGGCGCCGGTGGAGGAGGTCGGGCTCGTCTGCGCGTCATCGCCTCGGCAGCCGTCTGCCTCCCTCCTGGCGGCAGGACCGAACTTCCTGGGCGGGGTCGTCGGTCGCCAGGATGCTCGACGTCGGTGAGCCTGCGCGGAGGGGAGCGTCCCCGCGGTCGCCCGCGAGTCGCCGCCCGGGCAGCCTAGCGCTCGCGGCTCCCGTTCGGGCCAAGGGCGCGATGCATCGCGACGGCCGTCTGCGGGCAGGCGGTCGTGAACTCGAGCGACGCCTGGACGTCCGCCGGAACGGACTCACGCGGGAGGCGCTGGTATCCGAGCCTGTCGAACCAGTCCCGAGCGGTCTCGGTGAGGAGGTAGAGATCCTCCACCCCGAGCTCACGGGCGAGGCCCTCCGACGCCTGGACCAGCCGGCGCCCGATGCCGCGACCTCGCTCGGCCGGTGAGACGACGACCGACCGAAGGAGGCCGTGCGGACCGTACGGCTCGACCGCCGCGGCGCCGACGACGGCCGGACCCCGGCGCGCCACGACGCCCGTCGCGAACGCCTCCCGGACCCCCTCGAGGGGGAGCGCCCCGGCCACGAGCAGGCGCTCGACCTCGGGCAGGTCGGCGCTGCCTGCGCGGACGATCCGCATCAGCAGCATCCACCGTCGCTCGCGACGACCGGCAGCGCCGGCCTCGCATCCGCCGCGACCGACAGCACCTCGCCGGGCTTCGTCGCCTTGACGATGGCGCTGACCAGGCCGTCGGCGACCCCGTGGGTCGGGGTGATGGAGATGTCGGCCAGCCCGGCGTTCCGCAGGCCCGTCTCGAACTCGGAGAACGAGAGCGCACCGGCGATGCAGCCGGCAAGGGAGCCCCGCTCTGCCCGCTCGGCGGCCGTCAGGCGGTCCTCGGCGACGATATCGGTGACGCCGATCCGTCCGCCCGGCCGAAGGACCCGGGCGATCTCGCGGAACACGGCCGGCTTGTCGGCCGCCAGGTTCACGACGCAGTTGCTGATGACGACGTCGACCGATCCCGCCGGGAGGGGGATGGCCTCGATGTGGCCCTTGAGGAACTCGACATTCGTGGCACCGGCCGCGGCGGCGTTCCGTCGCGCCAGGGCCAGCATCTCGTCGGTCATGTCGAGGCCGAACGCGCGGCCGGAGGGCCCGACGCGCTTGGCGGAGAGGAGCACGTCGATCCCGCCGCCCGAGCCGAGGTCCAGGACCCGCTCTCCCTCGTGGAGATCCGCGACGGCGATGGGGTTGCCGCAGCCGAGCGACGCCATGACGGCGGCGTCGGGCAGCTCGTCGCGCTCGAGGGCGCTGTAGAACGCCCGCCCCGGCTCGACAGGATCGGCGCAGCAGGATGGGTCGCGGAGGACCTGGCTGGCCGCCCGCGCGTAGTGCTCTCGGACGGTCTCGTGGATCTGGTCGGTCATCGCTGGGCTCGATCAGCAGGCGCTGGGCTGGCGGCGGATGGTGGCCACGAGACGCGCCAGCAGGCTGGCGGACACCTCGCAGCAGGCCCTGGCGAGGCGGGCCGCCCGGGCGAGGGCGACGCCGCGCACCTCGCGCTGGCGGTCTGCCATGAGGGCCCTGGTGAGCTCGGTGGTGACATACGTCATCGGACGAAACCTCCTTTGTGAGCGGCACACTACGCTACATATCGAGACTTGTCAATACTCATGCTCATCGATATACTCGGGCCCATGAGACGCGCCACCGATCCCGACGTCCGGCTGCTCCATGCCGCAGCCGACCCGACCCGACTGGCCATCCTGCGTCAGCTGAGCGCGGAGGGTCCCGTGTGCGCCTGCGACTTCACCGCGTGCTGCGACGTCGCCCAGCCGACCGTCTCGCACCACCTGAAGGTCCTGCGGGATGCGGGCTGGGTGACGAGCGAGCGACGGGGTACCTGGATCTGGTACACCATCCGGCCGGAGGCCACGGCGCGGCTGCGTCAGATCGCCGGGGAGATCGAGCCCGCGACCGGTCGCCCCGCGACCGCCCTCGGGGGTCGCGAGAGGCGCCTGCCCGTCCTGCCGACCGCGGGCTGATGCCGGCCCGCTCCGCGAGGGCCGCCGACGCGGCCGCCATCGCCGCCATCTACGACGAGGGGATCGAGGACCGGATCGCGACGTTCGAGACCCGGCCGAGGACGCCGGACGAGATCCTCGGCTGGCTCGACGGCCGGCATCCGGTCGTCGTCGTCGAGCGTGACGGGTCGATCGTCGGGTTCGCCGCGACGTCCGACTATCGTCCGCGCGAGTGTTACGCCGGGGTGGCGGAGTTCTCGGTCTACGTCGCCCGCTCGGTCCGTGGGAGCGGCGTCGGCCGCGAGGCGATGCTCGCCCTGATCGACGCGGCCGAGGCCGCCGGCTTCTGGAAGCTGCTCTCCCGGGTCTTCGTCGAGAACGCGGCGAGTCGACGCCTCCTCCTTCGTGTCGGGTTCCGCGAGGTCGGCATCTACCGGCGTCACGCGCGGCTCGATGGGCGCTGGCGCGACGTCGTGATCGTCGAGCGTCTGCTCGGGTCGGCCGCGACCCAGGAAGCCTGACCCGGGCCCGCCGACCGCCACCCGCCGACCGCGACCCGCCGACCGCGATCCGGCACCGATGGCCCGCGACCGTACCGCCTGGCTGGTCCTCGGGGAGCCGATGGCCGGCAGCCTTCAGCGGAGCGTCACGAACGCCCGCGAGCCTGCGTGATACCGTCGGCCGCGGACGGCGCAGCACGACTCGCGACCGCGGCGTCGAGCACGGCGGAGGACGATGAAGCATCGGGACGAGGCGACCCACCGGGCGGGCGACCGCACGCGACCCGCCTCCAGCGCTCGCCATCTTCCCGCGGTCATCAGCATCGTCGCGCTCGTGGTCGCGGGTCTTGCGCTCGGCGTCGTGCTCACCCGACCGCCTGCCGCCGACCTCTCCTCCTGCCAGACGGCGGCCTGGGACTCCGTGCCGAAGGCCGACGCGCTGCCGGCCGGCTGGTCGCTCGGGACGACGGTCTTCTCCATCGACAGCCTCGGCGTCACGCTCGTCGGACCGACCCCGTCGAGTGGCACCAGTGGCGCGATCGCCTACATCAGCGTCAGCTGCTACGGCGGTAGCGGGCACGACGCCCTCACGCGGTCCCATCAGGCCGCGCTGACAGGTGGCGGGACGGACCTCGCCTTCGGGCAGGTCGGCGACGAGTCCGCCGCCATCCGGGAGGCGAGCGGCACGGTCTCCGTCTACCTGCTCCGGGGGCGGCTGGTGGCGAGCGTGGCCGCCGCGAGCACGGTGGACGTGGGCGCTCTCGAACAGGCCGCGCGTGCGATCGACGATGCGATGGCGCACGCCCAGTCGCTGACGGCGGGCGCCTCCGGGACGACCGGCTCCACGCCGTCCGCGGCGGCCGTCAGTGGCGCGCCGAGCCCGAGCCCCAGCGAGGGGCAAGGCCCGAGCGCCGGTCCCAGCCCCACGCCCAACGTCGGCGCGGCCCCGACGGGGAGCGCCCCCGACAGCCACGCCGCCCCGGACCTCGAGGCGCTGCTGCCGCGCTCGGTCAACGGCACGGCCCTGGCGAGCCAGAGCCTCGCCGGGGCCGATGCGCTCGGGTCCGATGTCGCGAGCCAGGCCCTGGGGAAGGCCCTGACGGACCTGGGACGGACGCCGGCCGACTTCGCGATCGCCGAGGCCTACGATCCCACGGGCAACCTCGGCGTCTACGTGCTCGCCTTCCGGGTGACCGGCATCGATGGGGCGCACCTCGAGCCCGCGATCGTCGACAGCTGGCTGGCGGCCGCACCCTCGGGCGTCACGAGATCGACCGTGCCCCTCGGCGACAAGTCCTTCACGAAGGTCACGTTCGGTGACGGCGGCGCCGCCGACTACGTGTACCCGCATGGGAACGTCGTGTTCGACATCCAGACCGCCGACGACAGCCTGGCCCGCGCGGCGGCGGCCCTCCTGCCGTAGGGACCGGCGGGGCGATCGCGGCGAGGCGCGCGGGTCCGGCCCCCGGCGGCAACATCGCCTAGGGCTGGCCCGTGATCAGCGAGAGCATGACGTCGATATCAGCGCTCCCCATCAGACCCTGGTACTTGGCCCGGACGATGCCGTCCCCGTCCACGATGAAGACCCAGGGGACGGTCAGGGCTCCCCACGGCGTGCCGCCGATGCCCCACGCCGCGGCCACCGGGCCGAGCGGGGGATCCGTGATGTCGCCGGACAGCACCGGCGAGTCGGAGACGAGCGTGTACCGGAACGGCTCGAGGTGGATGAAGGCGACGTCCGGCCAGCGGTCGGCCAGGTAGCGCGCCATGAACACCGCCTTGCCACAGACGACCGAGACGCGGAACCGGACGGAGTCGACCACCAGGACGAACGGCTGGTGCGCGGCCAGCGCGTCGGTCGTGGAGCGCCGTGACAATCGCAGGTCGGGCTGCGGGTCGGTCGTGATGGCATGCGGATCGCCTCCGACGTCGTCGAGCGTCGGGCTGCGGACGGTCGGGGCCGGCGCACCCAGGGCGGCCGTCGCGCCCGGGTCGAGCGCCGTGACGTCGACCGCGCCCGCGAGGGCCTTCCCGGGGCCGACGG
>JAPVSP010000190.1:0-2309 GCA_047519685.1 Chloroflexota bacterium | reverse complement strand
CCGCCGCCCGCCCGCTGTCGCCGCTCATCCCCCATCTCCGACGAACGTCGCGACGAGCAGCCCATCGCCGACCGGCAGGATCGTCGCCTGGAAGCGCGGATCCGCGAGCAGCGCGGCGTTGAACCCGCGGATCGCCTCGGTCGCGTCGCTCGCCCGCGATGGCCGCGTCCCGGACGCCCGGCCGGACCACAGGACGTTGTCGGCCGCGACGAGCGCACCCGGCACGAGCCGCGGGACGATCGCCTCCACGTACGCCGGGTACTCCCCCTTGATCGCGTCGATGAACGCCAAGTCGAACGGCCCGGCAAGCGCCGGCTCTTCGTCCGCGAACGCCTCGAGCGCCGGCCGCGACACCACCTCGATCCGCTCGTCCCGGATGCCCGCCTCGCGCCAGAAGCGCCGGGCGATCGCCGTCCGATCGTCGTCCGGGTCGATCGTCACGATCCGCCCGAACGGTGGCTGGGCGAGCGCCATCCAGAGGGTCGAGTAGCCGTACGCCGTGCCGACCTCCACGATCCGGCGGCGCCCGGCGGCGAGGATGCCGAGGACCCGCCCGCTCGCCCGGTCGAGGATCGGGACGCCGTCGGGCTCGGCGGCGACCTCGATGGCCGCCAGCACGGGATGGACCGGTGCCGCGATCGCCTCGATGTAGTCATGGTCGGTCCCGTCCGGGAACCAGGTCGTGTCGCTCTTGGACATGGGACGCCTCAGATGAACAGGCCGGCGCCGAAGAAGACGCCGGCGGCGAGGATGGTGCCGGCCGCGATCGAGCCGACGTTGATGTAGAGGAGCCCGGTCGCCGATTCCATCGAACGCGTCTTCGCCGTCTGGAGCGCCATCCACGAGACGACGAGCGGGAAGACCAGGCCGACGACGAGCCGCAGCCAGGCGAACAGCGCCCACGGCCCGAACAGGACGGCGAACGGCCCCGCCCCGCCCGGGTCCGAGCCGGGCACGCCGGCGCCGGTGGCCGCCCAGGCGAGGAAGCCGACGAGCAGGACGACCATCAGCCCGAGGAGGACGCGGCTGAGGAGCACGAGCGGCGCCTCCGGCAGCTTCGGCGTCACCAGGTACCAGTGGCCGAGGATCATCGCGCCGAAGACCCCGCCGGTCGCGGCCGCGAGCAACGCCTGCTGGAGGAGGAACGTGACCGGTCCGGGGAACGGGCCGCCCCAGGTGAGCGCGCCGAGCACGAGCACGGCGGTCCCGGTCGCCAGGCCCGCGATCGCGAGCGGGGCGGCGCGACGATCGCGAGCGACGACGAACAGGTACGCCGCCGCGATGACGCAGAAGGCGCCGAGCGCGGCGCGGCGCGGGTCGTCCCAGGTCGGGTCGGCGACGACCGGCGATCCCACCAGGCGGCCCGGCAGCGCCCCGTCCGAGAGCCAGGCCAGGATCCCGAACCCGAGCGCGCAGAACGCCGTGAACGACAGGAAGCCGCGGGTCGCCCCCATCGCGAACCGGCCCAGGACGACGACCCCGAACGAGCCGAGCGCGAGCCCGGTCAGGACGGTCCAGTTGATGAAGGCGAGGTTCTGGCCGATGGTCTGGGCGGGCACGAGCGCGAGTGTACGGCGGGTGGGCGGAGGGGGTCCGGAGCATGCCGGGCAAGCTGCCTGCGGGGCCCCTGGGGCGGGCGCGACGGCGGCTGCTCGCCGGGGCTCGCCGCCGGCTACGATGCCGTCGGAGGTGATCCATGGCTCTCGGTCGCGACACGTCGTTCACCTGGTACGGCCACGCCTGCGTCGAGGTCCGCACGCCGGGCGGCAAGACCGTCCTCATCGACCCCTGGTTCGGGAACCCCAGGAGCCCCAAGAGCGCCACCGCGGTCGACCGCTGCGACGTCATGCTCGTGACCCACGGCCACTCGGATCACTTCGGCGACGCGCTGCTCATCGGCAGCCGGACCCAGCCGGTCTGGCCGGCCATCCACGAGCTGCAGCTCTGGCTCCAGCGCAACTACGCGTATGCCGACAAGGTCATCGGGATGAACAAGGGTGGCACGGCCGACGCGGCCGGTCTGAAGGTGACCATGACCGGCGCCGACCATTCGGCCGGCGACTGGAACGCGAACGGGGCGACGACGCTCTACCTCGGCGAGCCGGCTGGCTTCGTCGTCGAGGTCGAGAACGGCTTCCGGTTCTTCCACGCCGGCGACACGAACGTCACGAGCGACCTGCGGCTGATCGGCGAGCTCTACCGGCCCGAGCTCGCGCTGCTCCCGATCGGCGGCCACTACACGATGGGCCCGCGCGAGGCGGCGCTCGCGGTCGAGATGCTCGGGGTGAAGCACGTCATCCCCATCCACT
>JAPVSP010000189.1:0-8481 GCA_047519685.1 Chloroflexota bacterium | reverse complement strand
CATCGGCCAGACGCTCGTCGTCCCGGGCGGGACGGGCGACGCGATCCCGACCCCGACCCCCCGGCCGACCCCCAGGCCGACGGCCAGGCCGGCGGTGGGCACGACCCGGACCGCGCCCTCCTACACCGGCTCCTTCAGCGGCCGCCTCGCGTGGCCCGTGCCGGGCGGGTATATCAGCCAGTACTTCCATCCCGGGCATCTCGCCATCGACATCGCCGCCCCGATGGGGACGCCGGTCCTGGCCGGCGCCGCCGGCAGGGTCGTCTTCGCCGGCTGGCGGAACAACGGCGGCGGGTGGCAGGTCTGGCTGAGCCACGGTGGTGGCCTCTTCACCGCCTGCTACCACATGTCCTCCCTCACGGTCGTGACCGGCCAGTCGGTCGGGCGCGGCCAGCAGGTGGGCCGGATCGGCATGACCGGCTGGGCGACCGGGCCGCACACCCACTACGAGGTGTGGATCGGCGGCGTCGACACCGGTTACCGGGTCAACCCGCTCAGCTACCTGCGCTGATCCGTCCCGGCTCTCGCGCCGGGCTCACCACGCGGCGACCCGATCCCGCGGCATCGCCGGGGGATCGTCGTCGAAGACCGCCGGAATCGTCGCCGCCGACGTGGAGCCCGGGGCCGGTTCGGGGCCGGAAGCCGGAAGGGAGCCGACGGCGGCTCCACCGAGGTCGGGCAGCGCCGCGGCCAGTGGTCCGGCGAGCGATGCCGAGAACGTGGCCGTCATGTGCAGCCCGTCGCGGTAGACGATCATCCCGTCGAGGACGACAGGGCACGGATCGTACGGACAGATCCGATCGGTGAGGTCGACCACGGTGCCACCCAGCCCGGCCGCGGCCGCCTGCTCCAGGCGCAGGTAGCGCCAGGTGAGCGCCGAGGCGCGCGGCTCCTCGCAGGCACGGACGTCGGACAGGTGGCCGGCGATGCAGGCCGGGACCTCGTACCGGCTCTCCGGCGTGTCGACGAGGATCGCGAACCGGCTGGGCACGCCCGACAGCAGGCGAGCCATCGCCTCGCCCTGGCGCGTCGGATCGTCGTCCGCGGCGACCATCGGGGCCATGCCGCGCGCGGCACCGACGACGACGAGGTCCGGGCGGACGGCCTTCAGGCGCGCGACGACGTTCTGCCGCCACGCCTCGCACTCGGTGTACTCGCGCTTCATCACCCGCGAGTAGATCCGCATGTCCACGAACCGGCACGAGATCTTCGTGTAGGTCAGCAGCCGCCAGCCGCGCTCGGTCGCCACCGCCTGCAGCGCCGGGAACCACTGGGCCGCGTGAGAGTCGCCCACCAGCGCGACCGTGACCGCCCCCTTCGGGTCCCCGAAGACGCACTCGTGCGCCGCCGTCCCAGGGTTGCCCAGGGTGCAGCCGTCGGGGTTCAGCACCTCCCAGTCCGTCGAGGCCCGGGCGAGCGGCGGCCGGATGTCACGTGGCAGGGCCTGGGCGCCGTTCGGTCCCGGCGGGATCGTCGCCGGCGGGGCCAGCGGCGACGGAGCGGCGCTGCCCGATGCCGCCGGGGACGATGGGGCGACGCTTCCCGCGAAGCTCGGTGGTGCGGCGCTCGTCGAGGGTGCCCCGGACGCTCCTGGGCCGGAGGCGCTCGGACCGGCGGCTCCGCCCGCGCCCCCGCCGTCGTCCGCGCCAGCGACGACCGGGCCCGCGCCGGACACGCCGTCGAGGGGGCTCGACACGCCATAGGCATCGAGGACCTGCGTGGCCGCGCTGTCGAGGCCGACGGCGACGACGACGGTGGCGGCGATGGCCGCTCCGGCGAGGGCGAGGGTCCGGCGAGCCGGGAGGGCGAAGCGACGGCCGCGGTGGATGGGCTCCTCGACCCAGCGATAGCTCGCGGCCGCGACGACGATCGAGAGGGCGGCGAGGCCGAGGCGGATCGGGAACGGGAGCTCGTCACCGACCGCGAGGCCCGCCGCCGGCAGGACGAGGATCGGCCAGTGCACGAGGTAGAGCGAGTAGCTGATCCGGCCGAGGAACCGCAGTGGTGCCACGACGAGCAGCCGGCCCGGCGAACCCCGTCGGGCGCCGGCCAGCACGACCGCGGCCGACCCGAGGGTCGGCAGGAGCGCGGCCGTGCCCGGGTAGGGCGTCGCGGGATCGATGACGAAGAGCGACGCGACGATCGCCCCAAGGCCGAGCCAGCCCGCGATGGCCGCGGCACGGTCGCTCAGCCAGGCCTGCTGCGTCGCGGTCACCGCGAGCAGGCCGCCCAACCCGAGCTGCCAGGCGCGGGTCGGGAGCGAGTAGAACGCCCAGGCCGCGGCGGCATCCGTCAGGACGAGCGCGCCGAGATACGAGACGACGACGACCGCGACGAGCGCGACGCCGGCGGCAAGCCGCGGCCGGTGCCAGCGCATGACCAGCAGGAGGAGCGTCGGCCAGACGAGGTAGAACTGCTCCTCGACCCCCAGGGACCAGTAGTGCAGGAAGGGCGATGGGGCGCCGTTCGGGTTGAAGTAGTCCATCGCCGACGCGGCGAAGCGGAGGTTCCCGACGGAGAGCGCGCACGCGACCGCATCGCCCGCCGCGGCCTGCAGGTCGAGCGGGCTGAGGAAGAACCAGGCGACCCCGAGCGTCGCGACGATGACGACGACGGCGGCGGGCAGGATCCGGCGGGCGCGACGCGCGTAGAAGGCCGACAGGCTGATCGTCCCTGTCCGCTCGCGCTCGCGGAGCAGCAGCCCGGTGATGAGGAAGCCCGACAGGACGAAGAAGACGTCGACCCCGACGTAGCCGCCCCCCGTGCCCGGGACCCCGGCATGGAAGAGCAGCACGAGCAGGATGGCGACGCCCCGCAGCCCCTCGAGGTCGGGCCGGAAGGCATCGGCGTGGGGTCGTTCGGTGTCCCGCACGGCTGTCGTCTGCTCCACGTCGGGTGTCCCCCGGCGGGGCCACCTCCGAGGTCCATCGTCACCCGGGCATCGGCGGAGCGTCGCACGTCGCGCCCCGCGCCCCCCGCTCGGTCGCGCCCACCGGCGGTGGAGCGCGGTGGGATTGTACGGCGACTCGCGCGACGGGCCGCTCCCCCGGGGCCGAGAGCTCGGCTCGGGCCCGACGGCGCACTCGGGCGGACCGCCGTCGGCGCCTCCCGGGCCGCTCGCACTTCGATACTCTTTCGTCGGGGGCCATCCGGCGTCGTCATCATCGGCCGAGGGGCAACGGGTGAGCGAGAGCTGGCGAACGGTCGTGGCCGCGTCCCGGCGTGACGACGCGGGGCGCTGACGTGCGCGACCCTGGCTCGGAGCCACCGCCTCCGCCGATGACCTCCCGTCGTTCGAGGCGGACGACGGGATCATCTCCGGCCGGCTCCGCGACGGACCTGCCCGGCCTGTCCGCGCCGGAGGTGGCCGAGCGACGGCAGGCGGGTCGGACGAACTCTTTCCGTCCGTCGACGGGTCGGTCCTACGCCGACATCCTGCGCGAGAACCTGATCACCCCGTTCAACGTCACCCTGATCGTGCTGCTCGGGGCGCTCCTCGCGCTCGGCCAGGTCGGGGACTCGTTCCTGTCCGGCGGTGCGGTCACGGTGAACACGGTCGCCGGGCTGGTCCAGGAGCTGCGGGCGAAGCGGACGATGGACCGCCTCGCCCGGCTCGCCGCGGGAACGGTCCGCGTCCGCCGCGATGGGGCGACCGTCGAGGTGGCACCCGACGAGGTCGTTGCCGATGACGTCGTCGACGTGCGACCCGGCGATCGGATCGGCGCGGACGGCCCCGTGCTCTGGGCGGACGCGCTCGAGGTCGACGAGAGCCTCATCACCGGAGAGGCAGACCTCGTCGCCAAGCGGCCCGGCGATGGGCTCACCTCGGGCTCGTTCGTGGCGGCCGGCCGCGGGCTCATGCGAGCGGACCGCGTCGGCGCCGAGTCGTTCGTGAACCGGCTCGGCCAGACGGCCGTCGGCTACAAGGCCTCGCTGACGCCCGTCCAGCGATCGCTCAACGCCATCGTCGAGATCTCCGTGTTGCTGATGGCGGTCTTCGGGCCGCTGGTGTTCATCCAGGGCTATGTCGGCGGCGTGGACCTCGCCGAGATGCTGCGCAACGCGCTGGTGATCGTGACCACATTCGTCCCGCAGGGCCTGGTCCTCGCGACGACGCTCGCGCTGTCCTACGGCGCCATCCGGATCGGGCTGCGCCACACGCTCGTGCAGCGGATCAACGCCGTCGAGTCGATGGGCAACGTGACCGTCCTCTGCTTCGACAAGACCGGGACGCTGACCCAGAACGCCCTGGCGCTCGTCGGGGTCGTGCCGCTCGACGACCGGAGCGAGGCCGCGATCGGCCGGGACCTGGCCAGGTACGTCGGCAGCCTGTCGGCCGAGAACCGGACGGCGGCCGCCATCGGCGACGCGATCGGCCGCGACCGCGAGGGACCGAGCAAGACGGTCGAGACGGCGTTCACCTCCGTGCGCAAGTGGGGGGCGGTGACCTTCACCGACGGCCGGACGCTGGTCCTCGGCGCACCGGAGGTGACCGCGACCGAGCCCGAGGTGCTGGAGCGGGCGCGCGCCTCCGCGGCGGACGGGCTGCGAGTCCTCGCGCTCTCCGTGGCCGAGGGACCGCCGACCTTGAGCGAGGCGGGGGACCCGCGCCCGCTACCGGCCGGGCTCCGTCCCAGCGCGCTCGTCCTGCTCCGCGATGCGATCCGGCCCGAGGTCGGCCGGACGCTCGCGCAGCTGACGGACCATGGGATCAGCCTCCGCGTCATCTCGGGCGACAGCCTGGAGACGGTGCTCGCGGTCGTGCGCGAGGTCGGTCTCGAGGTCGACGGCGCGATCACGGGTCCCGAGCTCGACGCCCTCGACGATGCCGGCTTCGCGGAGACGGTCGCCCGGACCAACGTCTTCGCCCGGATCTCGCCGCAGACCAAGCGGCGGATCGCCGCCGCGCTCACGGCGAGCGGCGAGTACGTCGCCATGGTCGGCGACGGGGTCAACGACGTCCCGGCCCTCAAGGAGGCGCGGCTGGGGGTCGCGATGGCCAACGGCGCCCAGATGGCCAAGGACGTCTCGGATCTCGTCCTTCTCGACAATGCCCTGACGACGCTTCCGGCGGCCCTGGCCGAGGGCGTCCTGACGACCCAGAAGGTCTATGCCTCGACCCGGATGCTTCTCGCCAAGAACGTGTACATGATCGTCGCGGTCATCCTCATCGGGTTCATGGCGCTGCCCTTCCCGGGTCAGGTCCGGCAGCTGTCGTGGGTGACCACGATCACCACCGGGATCCCGTCACTGCTGGTCTCGCTCGGCTACATCCGGCCCACGCACGTCGGCGACTTCCGACGCCAGGTCCTCGGTTCGGTCATCGTCACCGGGGTGGTCGGGTCGCTCGCGCTGGCGGCCGCCTACGCGGCGACGTACTTCGCCTCCGGGGAGGACACCGGCGCCGCCCGGACCGCGCTCTCCCTGGTCGCCCTGGCCTACGGCGTCATCGTCCTGTGGGACGTCCACGGCGTGTCGCCGTTCGTGGGTCGGTCCATCCTCGAGCACCCCCTCGAGGCGTTCGTGGGCGTGGGCGTCGGGCTCGTCGGGATCGGTGTGCCGCTGGCTCTCCCGGAGTTCTTCCGGCTGGCGCCGCTGCCGGCCGAGCACCTGCTCGCCCTGGCGGTCGGCATCGTCGTCCTCGCCTACGTCTACCGCCGCGCCACGGCGCAGCCGCGGCTCCTCGAGCCGATCCGGGTCCTGGTCCACGAGGGTCGGGTCTAGCGCGCTTCGCCCGTCGACGATCCCCGGAACGCGGAGGCCCGGCTGTGCGGTGCTCTCTGCGGACCAAACGGGCGTATCCGAAGCCTGCGCTTGGGGGCTACGGCTGGTTCGGACGCGCGACTCGCAAGAGAGACCGCGCCGCGATCCAGCCCAGCGCGAGCAGTCCCAGCACGGTCAGCGGTGCCGCCGCGGGCTGTGCCCAGATCGGACCGACCCACGTGATCCACAGGCCGACGACGACCCCCGCGGATCCCGCCGCGGCCGGGATGCGGCCCGAGCGCATGAGCGACCCGACGCCGAACACGATCGCAGCGAGCACTTCTAAGGCGATCGCCGTCCCGCCGTCCATCTCGCCTCCGATCCGCAGACGCCAACCCTACGCCCCCTGAGTCCGCAGCAACCCGGCCATGGCGGGGAGCTTCCGGGCGGGGTGTCGCCCGACTCCGCCGCCTCTGACGATGGGAGCGATCTGCAGCTCGACCTGCGCGACAGCCAGTCACCGCGCCTTGACACGAGCGTCGAGCTTGGTAGACTTCATTAGTCTGTCACACTAAGTTACTCACGCCGGCGCCAGCGGCACGACTCGTCTCGAGGTAGCTGCAGCTTCCGATGGCTCGACTGCGTCGAGGGAACCCGGCCCTCATCCGCGATCTCAACCGCGCCGCCATCCTCGGGCTGATCAGCGAGGAAGGCCCGATCGCGCGGGCCGACATCGCTCGTCGCCTGGCGCTCAGCCCCCCGACCGTGACCGATATCACCCGCGAGCTGGTCGACGAGGGACTCGTGCGACAGGTCGAGCAAGGACCGTCGAACGGCGGGCGGCCACCGATCCTGCTGGGTCTGGTGGGGACGGCCGCCCAGGCCATCGGCGCGAAGATCGCCGCCGACCACCTCGCATTGGTCCGGGTCAGCCTGGACGGCGACGTGCTCGAGCGCAGGACTGAGCCGTTCACGACCCAGGGAGCCGATGCGATCGACCGCCTGACCGAGCGCCTGCGTCGCGCCGTGAGCGATGCGGGCCGGGGTCCCGGGCGTCTCCTGGGCGTGGGCCTCGGCGTGCCCGGCATCGTCGACGCGGGCGGGACGGTCGATGCACCGATCGTGGGCTGGACCGGGCTGAGCCTCGGGCCGCTGCTCCGGCGCCAGCTCGGGGTGCCGGTCCTGATCGACAACGACGTCAACACCCTCGCCGTTGCCGAACGGCTCTACGGTCGCGGCCGAGGCGTCGATCACTTCATCACGGTCACCATCGGAAGGGGCGTTGGGCTCGGCATCGTCGTGGCCGGCGACCTCTACCGGGGCGCGGGGGGCGGCGCGGGCGAGTTCGGCCACCTGCCCGTCGGCGACGACGGACCCGAGTGCGCGTGCGGGAAGCGCGGCTGCCTGGAGGCGTTCGTGGCCGATCCCGCCCTGGCTCGAGCCGCCGTGGCCCAGGGCATCGTCGAAGCCAGCGACCCCGACCCCGTCGCATCGCTCCGCGAGCTCGCCGACGAGGGCGACGACGACGCGCTCGCCATCTATGCCCGCGCCGGTGCCCTGCTGGGCCGGGCGGTGGGCGGCCTGGTCAACGTCCTGAGCCCGCAGCTCGTCCTCGTCAGCGGGGAAGGTACGCAAGCGTGGCCGCACCTTGCGCCCACGTTCGACCGTTCGCTCCGCGAAGCCGTCTTCCCGCCCCTGCGCCCCGTCCAGGTGGAGGTCGACCCCTGGGACGATGCGAAGTGGGCCCGCGGCGCGGCGGCGTTGGTCCTGCGGGCGACCTTCAGCGCACCGCTCTACGAGCGCCAGCTCGAGGACGCCGTTCGCGATCGGCTCGGCCGTCGGTCGTCGTCCCGGGCGGTCGCGTCCGAGGAGACGAGCGCGGTCGCGGCGGCGGGTGGCTGATGGTCGGCGAACGTGGCTGGCGCAAGGTGGCGACGGTCTCGCTCTTCGTGCTCCCCAGCCTCGTGCCGCTCACGGCATTCACGCTCGGGCCGATGGTCGCATCGGCCGGCATCAGCCTGCTCCGCTGGGACCTGCTGCGGCCACCGCGCTTCCTCGGCCTGGAGAACTACCTCGACGCGATCGCGGATCCTGGGTTCCAGGCGGCGGTCGGGCACACGCTGTTCTACATCGTCGGGTATCTCCCCTTGGTGTACGTCGGCGGCCTTGGGCTGGCCCTCCTCCTCGACCAGCGTCTGCGCGGATCGGGGTTCTTCCGCTCGGCCTTCTTCTTGCCGGTCGTGACCAGCTGGGTCGTCGTCGCCCTGATCTGGCGGTGGCTGCTCAACCCACAGTCGGGCATCGTCAACGCCGCCCTGTCGGTGGTCGGCGTCAGCGGTCCGGGCTGGTGGACGGATCCGGCGTGGGCCATGCCTTCGATCATCGTCGCCTCGGCCTGGAAGGACCTGGGCTTCGTCATGGTCATCCTGCTGGCCGGCCTGCAGGCGATCCCGACCGAGTACTACGAGGCCGCCGAGGTCGACGGCGCCAGTCGCTGGGCCCGCTTCCGACACATCACGCTGCCGCTGCTGTCCCCTTCGACCTTCTTCGTCCTGGTGATCAGCCTGATCAACAGCTTCCAGGTCTTCGACCAGGTCTGGGTCATGACCGGCGGCGGACCGGCCGGCGCCTCGAGCGTGGTGGTCGAGCAGATCGTCCGCCACGCCTTCAGCTACAACCAGATGGGCTACGCCTCGGCGATGAGCTGGCTGCTGTTCGCGGTCATCCTGGCGGTGACCCTCGTGCAGTTCCGGCTGCAGCGACGCTGGGTGAGCTATG
>JAPVSP010000188.1:0-2722 GCA_047519685.1 Chloroflexota bacterium | reverse complement strand
CGGGCATCGGGAGCTCGGCGGAAGTACCGATGGGACCGGCCGATCCCCGCTGGTATAGTCCGCCGGGTGGAGGTCCTCGCCCGGAACTTCCCGCAACTCGCCGTCATCGCGCTGGCGCTTCTTCTCGTCGCCCGATTGACGCTCGGTGTCTTCGGGCTGCCGCGCCGCCCGGGTCGGCGCGAATCCCGCTCGATCCGCGTCATCGGCGTCGGTGGTGGCGGGAGCAACGCCGTCGGCCGGATGATCGCAGCCGGCACGTCCGGTACCCGCTTCATCGCCTGCAACACGGACGCGCAGGCGCTCCGTCGGTCAGCCGCGCGACGCAGGATCCGGATCGGACAGCCGATCACGAAGGGGCTCGGAGCGGGCGGTGATCCGGCGATCGGGCAGCGGGCGGCCGAGGAAGATGCCGACCGGATCGCTCGCGAGCTCCGCGGATCCGAGCTCGTGTTCGTCACCGCAGGCCTGGGCGGGGGAACGGGATCGGGGGCGGCTCCGGTCATCGCCGGGATCGCGAGGGACGAGGGCGCCCTCACCATCGGTGTCGTCACGAAGCCGTTCGCGTTCGAGGGCCAGCAGCGGCAGCGCATCGCCGAGGCCTCCCTCGAGGCGATCCGCTCGAAGGTCGACGCCCTCATCGTCGTTCCCAATGACCGTGTCCAGGCTGTCGTCGGCGAGAGCGCGACGGTACTCGAGGCGTTCCGCGCGGTGGACGACGTCCTCCGTCAGGCGATCGAGGCCGTCGTCGACATCATCACCGTCCCTGGCCTCGTGAACCTCGACTTCGCCGACGTCCGGGCGGTCATGAAGGACGGCGGCCTCGCGCTCGTCGGCGTCGGCCGGGCGAGCGGCGACGATCGGGCGGTCGAGGCGGCACGACGGGCCGTCTCGGGCCCGCTCCTCGATGCCGGATTCGCGGGCGCTCGGGCGATCCTGTTCCTCGTGACCGGCCCGCCTGGTCTGACCCTTTCTGAGGTCCGGCGGGCGGCCGACGTGATCCGGTCCGGGGCGGACCCCGAGGCGAACGTCCTCTTCGGGGCGACCTTCGACCAGGATCTCGGCGACGAGCTGGTGATCACCGTTCTGGCCACGGGACTTGCGCCCGCCGCCGCCAGAGAGCCCATCAGCGGGCCAGAGACGGCCCCGCTCGATCAGGGTCTGTCGGCCACGGTCGGCCACGAGACCGAGGGCGCGATCGAACCCCGACGCCCGACACTCAGGCGGGCTCCTGTGGCAGGGCCGCCGGCCGAGCCGCCCGAACCTGGCCGTCCGGTCGCTCGAACCGACGGCGAGCCGCCCCGGCAGGATCGACCGCCAGCAGACGCCGCTGACAGTCTCGACGTCCCGACCTTCCTTCGACAGGACCGAACGAGGCATCGGGCCCAAGCCTCTCGGCGGCCCGTTCGGGGCCAGGTGGACGCAGTTCCCGGTCCGGTCCCCCCGGGAGCGCTCCGCGAGCGGGAGGGTGGCCGCCCCAAGTGATCTTCGCCGCCGGGCTGGCGAAGCCGCGGCCGGTGTGAAGGCCGTCCAGTCGGACCGTTCGGCCAGTGGCTGCGGGTCGAGCCCACCAGGGACCAGATGGCAGTTGTAGTAGCCGGCCTAGGAGCGGGCGAGCCGCTACCGATGCCGCCCTTTGGCCGAGTGCGAGAACGACGTCTGCAACTACGAGTACGACCCGTAGTCCCTGGGGCGTGGGGCCTTCCGCTATCTGGCGGGCCGGCGCATCATGCCGACGGGCGGCGGACGACTTGCGACGGCCCACGGGCGCGCGAGGCCCGCCGCCCCGGCCGAGGCCCTGTCCAGCGTGCGTCCCAACTCCTCCGGGCGCGGGCGGGGCCTCGCCGATCGCTGGTTCGCGGGCTTCCCTCCTCGAGCCTCCAGGGCGAGGGCCTCCGCCGCTGCCGCACCGGTCGCGCTCAGGCTCGGCTGGATCGCCCGTCGTCCGCGGGGCCCGATGCAGCGGCGGGTCGATGATCGCCTGGGCCAGGACGCAGTGGTCGACCGCGGCCCTGGCCAGGCAGTCGAGGTTGGCCGTAGGGCGCGACGCTGAGGTGCGGTCGGACTCGTCGGCCCTACCCGGCTGGGTGGTGCCGACTGGCCCCGTCGCGCCGCGCCGGTCAGGCGAGTGGGGACCGACCCGGGACGGGTTTGGCCGACCCGGACCAGGGCCACGACCTACGCGCCGAGGTCCGCCACCAGCTTCCCAAACGTCGCGAACTGGCGCTCGAGGCCCGCGCCGATGTACGCCCCGACGACCCCGAAGTTGAGGACGACGAGCCCGGCCCGGGCGTTGTAGGCCAGGAACTCTTCGCTGCGGCGCACGCGGTCGAGCTGCTCCGCCGCCCCGCGGAGGAGCAGGAAGCCAACGAGGTCACCGCCGTGCGGCTCCAAGAGGACCGCCTCGAAGCTCTCGATCTCGCCCCGCTCCTGGAGCCGGGCGTAGTACCCGAGCACCTCGTTGAACAGGGCCAGCGCCCGCTGCTCGCGGCCCGGGATGGTCGGCCCATAGCCGACGAAGAGGGCGGTATCCGCCATGCCCCGACTCCTCGTGGAACGTCGGCGGGTCGGTCTCGCCAGTGGCTCGGCGCGGTCCCGGCGGCCGGGGTGTGGACCGCGCGTCGGTGCCCCCGTCTTGTTGGCGTCGGTATGGCCCGTCCGCCGCCAGAGGTCAAGCGGGTTATCCACAAGATGCCCACCCGCGCACCCGAGGATCGAGGAGCGG
>JAPVSP010000187.1:0-10438 GCA_047519685.1 Chloroflexota bacterium | reverse complement strand
GCCTCGCCGGCGAGGAACTGTCCCTGGGCCCGGATGTCCCGGGTGAACTCGTCGTATGCCTCGAGCTGGCCCGCCATCTCCTCGTCCGGGATCGTCCCGGTGGTCTCCTCGCCGTAGATCAGGAGCAAGTAGCGCATCGATGGCCTCCCTGAGGTCGCGGGCGATCCGGCTGGTCGCCCCTCGCGTCGACGACGAACGGCGGGTGCCCGAATCGACCGCCCTCCATCGTCCCGGGAACGTCAAGCGTCCGGGCCATCGGCTTGCGGGCGCCGCTATCGTTCGCGCATGGCGCCACGCAGGCTCGCGCTCGAGGTCGCCGGCCGCGAGGTGACGATCTCGAACCCGGACAAGGTGTACTTCCCGGCCGCGGGACACACCAAGCTCGACCTCGTCCGCTACTACCTGGCCGTGGCCGACGGGGCCCTCCGCGGGGCCGGCGGGCGCCCGATGGCGCTCAAGCGCTTCGTCGACGGGATCGAGGCGGAGCCGTTCTTCCAGAAGCGGGCGCCCGAGCACCGGCCGGCCTGGATCGAGACCGTCCAGCTCTCCTTCCCGTCCGGCCGGACGGCCGACGAGGTCGTCATCCGGGACGCCGCGGCGCTTGCGTGGGTCGTCAACCTGGGCTGCGTCGACCTCAACCCCCACCCGGTCCGTGCGGACGATCTGGATCATCCCGACGAGCTGCGGGTCGACCTCGACCCGGTGCCGGGCGTGCCGTGGGGCCAGATCCGCGATGTCGCCCTCGTCGCCCGGGAGGCCCTCGAGGCGGTCGGGCTCGTCGGCTGGCCGAAGACCTCGGGCTCGCGCGGCATCCACATCAACGTCCGGATCGAGCGTCGCTGGACCTACCCGGAGGTCCGCCGGGCCGCCCTCGCGCTTGCCCGCGACGTCGAGCGGCGGGCGCCGTCCATCGCCACGTCGAAGTGGTGGAAGGAGGAGCGCCACGGCGTCTTCCTCGACTACAACCAGAACGCCAAGGACCGAACCGTCGCCTCCGCGTACTCGGTCCGGCCGCTGCCCGACGCGCGCGTCTCGATGCCGATCCGCTGGGAGGACCTGCCCACCGTCGAGCCGGAGGCGTTCACGCTCGCGACCGTGCCGGACATCGTGGCGGAGCGGGGGGACGCCGGCGGGGGGATCGACGGGGCGGTCGGCTCGCTCGACGCCCTCCTGGAGCTGTCCGCACGCGACGAGGCCGCGGGGCTCGGCGACGCGCCGTGGCCGCCGCAGTACCGGAAGCAGCCCGGCGAGCCGCCGCGCGTCCAGCCGTCGAAGCAGCGCCGGCCGGCCGAGGCGTACGACACGCCCGAGGCCGAGGCCGAGCGGGAGAAGGCGCGCGCGGCGATGGAGCGCCGATTCGAGGCCTGGCAGGCGGCGCGCGGGAATGGCCCGAGCCGCCCGACCCCGACCGGTCGGCGCCGGACGGACGCGCCACTCATCGAGATCGCCAGGGCCGCACGGCGGGACGAGGCGCTCGCCGGGCTCGAGCGGTGGAAGGCCCGGCATCCGGAGGCCGCCGGGCTCCTCGAGGTCGACGACGTGCTCGTCGACGGGATGCGCGGACGGTCCTCGCTCTGGTACCGCGTCCGGGTGAACCTGCGCCACGTCCCCGAGGCCGAGCGCCCCGGGCAGGAGGCGCTCGATCCGGACTACGACCCCTGGGCCGGGTACGAGGGACCCGACCGCTCCGGCCTGGCCGAGCGGCCGAAGCGGCGACCGAGGGTGCCGGACAAAGGCGCGACCTAGCCGGACGAGGCGCCGAAGATCCGCGCCAGCTCGAAGGCCGGCGTCACCTCGAGCTGGTCGTAGCGGCAGTCCTCGGGTCGCTTGTCCGGCCGCCAGCGCACGAACGTCGTCGCGTGCCGGAAGCGGTCGCCCTGCAGGTGGTCGTAGGCCACCTCGCAGACGCGCTCGGCGCGGAGGGGCTCCCAGGAGAGGTCCTTGCCGCGATTCCAGCGGCTCGTCGCACCCGGCAGGCGCTGGCCGCTCGCGTCGGCGGAGCCGTGGCCGGCCCACTCGGCCCACTCGCCCCACGGGTGACCCTCGAGCGCGTCCTCGCGGAGCGGCGCCAGCTCGGGCACGAGGGCGGCGCGCCGCTCCCAGCTGAACGACGAGGTGATGCCCACGTGGTGCAGCCTGCCCGCCTCGTCGAAGAGCCCGAGCAGGAGCGAGCCGACGTGGGTCCCGGGCCCGTTCTTGTGCCACCGGAACCCGGCCACGACGCAGTCGGCCGTCCGCTGGTGCTTGACCTTGACCATCGCCCGCTTGCCAGGCTGGTACGGGGCCTCAAGGCGCTTGGCGACGACACCGTCGAGACCGGCGCCTTCGAACCGCTCGAACCAGTCGGCCGCGGTCGCCCGCTCGGTCGTCGCCGGGGTCAGGTGGAGCGGCGGGCGTGCGCCGGCCAGGACGCGCTCGAGCCGGGCGCGCCGCTCGCCCTGTGGCATCCCGCGGAGATCCTCGTCGCCGAGCGCCAGCAGGTCCCAGGCGACGAAGGAGGCCGGCGTCTGCGCCGCAAGGAGGCGGACCCGCGACTCGGCCGGATGGATCCGGAGCAGCAACGCCTCGAAGTCGAGACCGGCGGCGCCGACGATCACGACCTCGCCGTCGAGCACGCACCGGTCTGGCAGGCCGTCGCGGAACGGAGCCGCGAGCTCGGGGAAATACCGATCGAGCGGCTTGAGGTCGCGACTCTGGGTCAGGACCTCGTCGCCATCGCGGAAGACGATCGCCCGGAAGCCGTCCCACTTCGGCTCGAAGAGCCAGCCCTCGCGCTCCGGGATGGCGTCGGCGGCCTTCGCCAGCATGGGCTCGAGCGGCGGGTCGAACGGGAGGCGCACCCGCCGAGTGTAGACGGGCGGGGAACCACGCTCCCACCGCGGGCGTCCTTGCGGTGCCGAGCGGGCGACATCCGGCGTCCGCCGGCCTGGCGGCCGATGGAGGACCCACGATGCGCACCACGATCCCGGCGCGGCGGTCCCGACGGGCGGCTCCGCTGGTCCTCCTCGCGGTCGTTGCCCTGATCGCGATCGTCGCGGCCTGCGCCGAGCCGGCGAGGATCCTGAGCAACGTCGGGAACTCGGTCCCGGCCCCGGAGGGCCCGGCGGCCTCCGCCGCGTCCGAGATGAGCGCACTCGACGCGGGTCGCCAGGAGGCGGCCGGCGGCGGGTCGGCCGTGGCGTTCAAGGACGACGCGAAGATCGTCCGCACGGGCTCGATGTCCCTGCAGGTCGTCGACCTCGACAAGGCCCTCGCCAGGGCCCGCGACGCGATCCGCGCTCTCGGCGGGTACATCGGGGCCTCCACGCAGGCCAACGAAGGGCAGAGCCCGACGGCGACGATCACCTATCGCGTCCCGGTGGACCGCTGGGACGACGCCCTCGTCGCCCTGCGAGGGATCGCGACGAAGGTGCTCGCGGAGCGCACGGACGCGGTCGAGGTGACCGGCCAGCTCGTCGACCTCGCCGCCCGGATCAAGAACCTCCAGGCCAGCGAGCAGGCGCTCCAGGGCATCCTGGAGAAGGCGACCCGGATCCCCGACATCCTCGAGGTCCAGGGCCAGCTGACGAACGTCCGCGGTCAGATCGAGCAGCTCACCGCGCAGCAGGCGCTGCTCCAGGACCAGACCAGCTACGGGACGATCACCGTCACGATGGGGCCCGAGATCGTCGCCGTCACGCAGGCCGCGCGGCAGTGGGACCCGGCGAGCGAGGTCGACCAGGCCGCCGCCAGGCTCGTCGACATCCTGCAGGCGGTCGCCTCCGCCGGGATCTGGTTCGGGATCGTCTGGCTGCCGGTCCTGCTGGTCCTCGGCGCGATCGCACTGGCCGTCGCGCTGGGCCTCCGCCGGGCCGGTCTGTGGCGGCGCCCCACGCGGCCCGAGGAGACGCCAACGCTGCCGACGCCTCAGTCGGCGACGTAGGGAACGTACGCCGGCCGCCACATCGCGGCGTCGACGGCCGCCGGCACCTCCCCGTCCGGGACGACCCGGCCGACGCCCGCGTCGCGGAGCGCCCGCACGACCTCGATCGCCACCTCGCGGGCGACCTCACGCAGCGACGAGACAGGCGGGTAGATGGCACCCGCGGCGAGGCGCTCCGGCGCGACCAGGCGGGCGAGCGCCCGGGCGGCCCGAAGGAAGGCGACGTTCGGGATGGCTCTGGCCTCGGCGACGATCGCGCCGAGGCCGATGCCGGGGAAGACGTACACGTTGTTCGCCTGGCCGATGATCCGGTCGCCGTCGGGAGCGGGCACCGGATCGAACGGACTGCCGGCCGCGACGAGCGCCCGGCCGCCGGTCCAGGCGAGGATGTCGGCCGGCGTGGCCTCGGTGTTGGCCGTCGGGTTGGAGAGCGGCAGGACGATCGGGACCGGGGCGATCTCGGCCATCGCCCGGAGCATCGGCCGCGTGAAGGTCCCGGACTTCCCGGTCGTCCCGATGAGGACGGTGGGGCGCACGGCGCGGACCACGGCCTCGAGCCCGAACGGGCCATCGCCGACCAGCCCCGAGGCCGCCATCGCCTCGCACGGCCAGGCGAAGGGCGCCTTGTCCGACTCGATCGCCCCACGCCCCTCGTGGAGCAGCCCGTGCGAGTCGATGAGGACGATCGCGCGGCGGGCCTCATCACGAGTCGCCCCCTCGTCCACCAGGGCGTCGGTCAGGAGTCGGGCGATCCCCAGTCCGGCCGCGCCGGCTCCGGCGAGGACGAACCGCTGCCCGGCGAGGGGGGCGCCCAGGTGGCGGAGGCCCGCGAGGATGCCGGCCAGCGCGACGGCGCCCGTCCCCTGGATGTCGTCGTTGAAGGAGGGCAGCCGGTCGCGATATCGATCGAGCAGCCGGATGGCGTTGTGCTGCTTGAAGTCCTCCCACTGGAGGATCGCCCGGGGGAAGACGCGCTCGACGCCGGCCACGAAGGCCTCGACGACCGTGTCGTACTCGGGCCCACGCAGCCGGCGACCCCGCCAGCCGAGGTAGAGCGGGTCGTCGAGCAGGGACTCCCGATCCGTCCCGACGTCGAGCGACACGGGCAGGGTGCGGGCGGGGTGGATCCCGGCCGCCGCCGTGTAGATCGCGAGCTTCCCGATCGGGATCGGCATTCCGCCGGCGCCCTGGTCGCCGAGCCCCAGGATCCGCTCGTTGTCGGTCACGACGATGAGGCGGACATCGGCGCGAGCCGCGTTGGAGAGCAGCTCGGGGATGCGATCCACGTCGGCCGGGCTGATCCACACGCCTCGCGGCCGGCGCATGATGTGGCTGTACTCCTGGCAGGCGCGGCCGACCGTGGGGGTGTAGACGATCGGCAGGAACTCCTCGAGGTGGTCGGCGAGGAGCCGGAAGAAGAGCGTCTCGTTCCGGTCGTGGGTGGCGGCCAGGCCGATGTACCGCTCGAGCGGATCGGGCTTCCGGCGGATGTGCTCGAGCTCGAGCGCGACCTGGCCCTCGATGTCGATGACCCCGGGGGGCAGCAGGCCCTCCACCTCGAGCGCGATGCGCTCCGCGGCGGGCATCGCCGCGCCCTTGTAGAGCAGCGGCTCGGCCAGCAGCGCGCGACCCCGGAGCGCGACGGGCACCGGACCACGGCCCTCGACGAGGGCCCCGACGACGGCCTCCGGAAGGCGCGGGCTCACGGCGTCCGGGCGCCGGTGGCGACGGCTCCGGCCGGCCGGCCGGCGCTCGGCTTGTGCACGCTCAGTGAGCGATGACGACGGTCGCGTCGCTGTGAGTGACGACGTGCTCGGACACACTTCCCTGCAGGACGCGCTCGATCGCGCCGAGGCCGCGCGAGCCCATGACGATGGTGTCGAAGGCGCCGTCCCGGGCGATCTCCTCGATCGTCTGGGCCGGATCGCCCGCGGGCTCGAGCAGCTCGGCCTCGATGCCCTTCGTGAGGAGCATCTCCTTCGCGTCGACGAGCTCCTGAGCGTGGACGGTCCGGTCGTCCCAGGGATCCACGGGCGCTCGGCCCGTGTGGACCGGCACGACGCTCACGACGCTCACGGTGGCCCCGAAGGCCTTGGCAAGATCGACCGCCGTATCGAGGGCGCGCTTGGCGGGTGCACCGCCGTCGTACGCCACGAGGATCTTCTTCATCGCCTGCTCGGCTCCTTTCGCCGGGGGTCGCCTGGCGGGTGCTGGGCAGGCGGCCTCACGCTCGTAGCCTCGTCCCGGGAAGCCCGCAGGGCACCGGCCCCGCGAACCGTCGAGCCGGTCCGAATGGCCCGATTCGGACGGGACCTGCAGGCGCCCGGGACCGCTCACGAAGCCGTACCGGCGACTGGCCGGTCGACCGCCGGGCGGCCCGGTCGGAGGACGTGGCACGATGGTCCGGATGGCTGTCATCACCGACCGTTACGACCGACACGCGACGAGCTATGGACGCTGGTGGGCGCCCGTCCTCGAGCGGACCGCGCTCAGCCTGCTCGACGCCGTCGCCACGATGGTCGACGGGGACGGGCCGGCCCGGATCCTCGACGTCGGCACCGGCACCGGCGTCCTCGCCCTGGCGGCGGCCCGCCGCTGGCCGAGCGCGAGCGTCGTCGGCCTCGACGGCTCGGCGGGCATGCTGGGTGTCGCCCGGGCGGACGCCGAGCGGCGTCTGCCGCCCGACGCCCTCGGACGGCTCGAGTGGCGGTCCGCCCTCGCCGAGCGATTGCCGTTCGAGGACGGGACGTTCGACATGGCCGTCTCCTCGTTCGTCTACCAGCTCGTGCCCGATCGGCTCGCGGCCCTTCGCGAGGCCTGCCGGGTCCTGGTCCCCGGCGGCATCCTCGCGTACGTGACCTGGCTCGATGCCGACGAGGACTTCGCCCCGCAGGCCGCGTTCGAGGACCTGGTCGCCGAGGAGGGCCTGGACGAGAGGTTCGATCTCGACGACGGGCGGAGCGGCGACCTGGCATCCCCGGCGGCCGCCGCGGCCCAGCTGCGTCGGGCCGGATTCCGTGACGTGCGCGCCCGGCCCGGATGGCTCGAGCACCGCTGGACCGCCCGTTCGTACCTGGAGTTCCTCGAGCGATACGAGGCCGCCGACGTGTTCGACTCCCTCGACCGGGTCGGCCGGGCTCGTCTTCGCCGGCGCATGGCGGAGCGCCTCGCTGTGCTCGCCGCCGAGGATCTCGCCTGGCGGGCCCCGGTGGTGACGGCAGTCGGTCGGAGGCCCGGCTGACCCGTCGCGCCATCCCGCGACGGCGCGACGGGCGTGCCGCGAGGGAGGATCCGCGCTCAGCCCTCGCCGGCCGACGCCTCGCGACTCGTCGCCTCTCGACCCGTGCCCTCTCGACCCGCCGCCTCGGCGGCCTCGCCCTCCGCGGCGGCCTCCACCGCGGCCTCCTCCTCGACCGTCGGCTCGGCCTCGACCCGTGGCGGCGCGACCTTGGCGATGACCTCGTCGGCGTCGGTCAGCATGGTCACGCCGGACGGCACCGCGAGATCGCCGACCTTGAGCACCGAATCGAAGTCCACCAGCCGCTCGATCGGCAGCTCGATCGACTGCGGCAGATGGTCCGGCAGGGCGCGCATCTTCACGGAATCCATGACCTGGAGCAGCGTCCCCCCGTGCGTCTCGACCGCCTCGGAGGTGCCGACGGGCACGATCTTGACGTCGACGGTCAGCTCCTCGGTCATCCGCACGACGAACAGGTCGACGTGCAGCGGCCGGCGCGTGACCGGGTGGACCTGGACACCATGGACGAGGGCCGGGCGAGCCTTCTTGCCGTCGACCGAGAGGTCGATCAGGGTGTTCGGCCCGGCGTGCTTCCGGAGCTGCTCGAACTCGTGGCCGTCGACCGTGACGCTCGCCGACTCCAGCCCGTGGCCGAAGACGACGGCCGGCAGCCGGCCCTGCCGGCGGAGGCCGGCGACCGCCTTGCCGGTCACCTCACGGTGCGTCGCGGCCAGAGCTGGGCGGGTGCTCATGGAGGGATCCTCTGCTGGCGCGACGGAGGGAGCTGCCGTCGCGATGGGCGCGCCAGGCGGGCACGCGGGTGCGGACATCGTCCGGGGGCCATCGAGGATATCACGGCGAGGCCCACGGGCCGGACGGACCGCGGCGCCCGCCGCCCGCGACGGTATCATCGCGGGGCCATGGCGGCCACCATCCTGATCGTCGAGGACGAAGCGCCCGTCGCGAGGGGCATCCAGTACGCGCTCCAGCAGGAGGGCTACGAGGTCGCGATCGCCCGGACCGGGGCGGAGGGACTCGCGTTCGCGACGACCCAGGCGCCCGATCTGATCGTCCTCGACGTCCGGCTGCCGGAGGTCGACGGGTTCGAGGTCCTCCGCCGCCTGCGCGCGAGCGGCTCCAAGTGTCCCGTGCTCATGCTGACCGCCCGGGACGACGAGTTCGACAAGGTCGTGGGCCTGGAGCTGGGCGCCGACGACTACGTGACGAAGCCGTTCAGCCTCCGCGAGCTGATGAGCCGGATCAAGGCCCTCCTGCGGCGCGCCTATGGCGACCTGGCCGACGCGGCCGGCGGGCGGGTCATCCGGCATCGGGACCTGGTCATCGACCTGGAGCGACGGCGGGTCAAGCGAGGCCAGCGGCGCATCCAGCTGACCGCCACCGAGTTCGAGATCCTCCGCCACCTCGCGAGCCGGCCCGGTCGCGTCTTCAGCCGCCGCGAGCTCCTCGAGCTGCTCCGCGACTACGAAGCCCTGGACCAGGACGAGAAGACGATCAACGTGCACGTCAGCCACCTGCGCGACAAGATCGAGGACGATCCGTCCCAGCCGGAGTTCGTCCTCACCGTCAGGGGGGCCGGCTACGCCTTCGCCGAACGGTGAGGCCAGGCCGGCGCTCGACCGGCGGCTCCCGCGGCCGGCCCCGCACGTGCTTCCGCGCACGTTCCAGGCCCGGCTGACGCTGGCCTTCGTCGGTGTCACGGCCCTCACGGTCGCCCTCATCTCGCTGGTCGTCCTCAACCGCCTCGACGACTACTTCCAGGCCCAGGAGCGGGCCAACCTGCCGGTCCGCGCGCTCAATGTCCGCGACGTCGTGGGGATCACGGTCGACCTGTACAGCGGTCCGCGTCCGCCCGTATCGGCCGACAACGTGGTCGACTCGAACGTCGTCGCGACCCTCGCCCAGAAGGAGCTGCTCGATGGGGTCCTGGCCAACCAGCTGGCCCAGGCGGACGTCACGCTGGTGCTGGGGCTCGCCATCCCTGACCAGGTCGGCGGCTGGCAGGTGGTCCCGGGCGCCGGCGGCACGTTCCAGGGGCACCTGACCGCCGCGCCGCAGGAGGGCCAGAGCCGCGAGGGGATCGGCTACACGACGACGTACCGCCTGACCGACCAGCAGGGCTACCCCTACGCCCTGCAGATCACGCTGGCCGACCCGTACACGTTCCGCGCCTCGACGATCGCCAACGTCGCGGGGCTGCTCCTGGTCATCGGCACGATCGGACTGGCGCTCTCGGTCGTCGTGGCGGCATTCCTCGCCCTCCGCTTCGCGATCCCGCTGCGTCGACTGACCGAGGGATCGCGCCGGCTCGCCGAGGGCGACATGTCCAGCCGGGTCCCGACGGCCGAGGCGAGCAGCGGGAGTGCGGAGATCGCCGAGCTCACGCGCCAGTTCAACAGCATGGCCGCCCGCCTCGAGGAGAGCGTGGAGATCATCCGCCGGGACCGCGACCGCAGCCGGGACTTCCTCGCCGACGTCAGCCACGAGCTGCGCACACCGATCGCCGCGCTCCGAACGTTCAACGAGCTGCTCGAGGACAAGGCAGGCGCCGACCCGGCCACCCGTGCCGAGTTCCTGGAGGCCAGCAGCCAGCAGATCGGGCGGCTCGACTGGCTCTCGCAGAACCTGCTCGAGCTGTCCAGGCTCGATTCAGGCCTGTTGCTCCTCGACCTGCGGCCGGATGACCTCCGGGCGTGCGTGGAATCGGCCGTCGAGCAGAACGAGCCGGCCGCCCAGAGGCGCGGCATCGACCTCTCGCTCGAGCTCCCGGACGACCCCGTCCGGATCCTCCACGACCCCCAGCGGATCGGGCAGGTCATCTCGAACCTGGTGGGCAATGCCATCAAGTTCACGCCCCATGGCGGGCGCGTCCGGGTCTCGCTGCGCGGGACGCGGGACGGCGCAGCGGTCGAGGTGAGCGACACCGGGGTGGGGATCGATGCCTCGGAGCTGCCCCACATCTTCGAGCGCTTCTACCGCGGCTCCCGTACGGAGGCCCGCAGCAGCGGCTCGGGTCTCGGGCTCGCGATCGCGAGATCGATCGTGGACATGCACCGCGGCCGGATCACGGTCGAGAGCCGGGTCGGCGGCGGGTCGCGCTTCCAGGTCCTGCTCCCGCGCGACCAGCGCGGCGAGGGGGTCCGGGCGACCGCCCGGGAGGACGGCGGAGCCGCATCGAAGGAGCGCGAGACTACCGCGGCGCGGACGGGGCCCGCGGCATCCGATCGGCCCGCGACGCTCCCACCGGACCGGACGCCCTG